>JAUUZV010000124.1 GCA_030592085.1 Clostridia bacterium
AAATTGTTTTAGATGGGTTACAAGAATCAGCAATGGCAATTTCAAAAGCATATAATATTTCATATGATGATTTAAAAGAGTATGCAAATGATTTAATATATCGTTACCATAACACATATTTAAAAGACACAGTAGATAGAGTAGGGCGTGATCCTAAAAGAAAACTTCATAGAAATGATAGATTAGTAGGAGCCGCTTTGTTTTGTTTATCCCAAGACATTTCTCCAATAAATATTATTTATGGCATAAAAGCAGCCCTTTCATTTAAGAAAGGACTGTCAATGGCTGATACATATTTATTAGAGGATGAATTATTATATAAATTAATTACTACATCATCTCTTCTAGATCTAAATATTTAGCATGAGTGATTAATGCATCTTCTTTAATGTTAGTAAATTCTATAACATGAGTCCAACGACCATATGGAGTTATTCTATTAATAAAATTCATATTCACAATATATGATTTATGAGTTCTCATAAATTGTTGTTTTCCTAATTTAACTTCAACTTCATTCATGGTCAAGTTAGTACTGTATCTACTCTTGTTTGTAATAATTATTGTTTTTGAACCTTCTTTTTGAACTAAGACAATGTCATCTTTATTAATTAGCGAACTTCCCTCTTTACTTTTTACTAACAGTTTATCTAATTTGATATGTTCTTCCTCTTCTTCAAATTCACTATCTAATAGACCTTTTATTCTTTTTAGAGTACTTTTTACTCTTTCGATTTTATATGGTTTTAACATGTAGTCAAATGCATATAATTCAAAGGCATCCTTCATATATTCTTCATGAGCAGTTGAAAAGATTATGAAACAATCACTATTAATTTTCAATATTTATTTTGCACATTCAATACCATTCATAATTGGCATTTTAATATCTAAAAACACTACTTCTGGTTTGTGTTTAATATATAAACCTAGGGCTGACGCACCGTCAGCCCCAATAGCAATTACTTGATATCCATCTACAGAACTAACTGTAGATTTTAACATATTTGCTAATTCACGATTATCATCTGCAATGAGTACCTTGGTCATCAATGTCTCCCTTTTGGTGGTCCTAGTATTTCACTTAAGACAATACCTTTTCTCATGTCTTCTTTATTAAAGTCAAATAGTGTTTTTGTTCTTTTAACCTTTACAACTTTCTTTTCATCCTTTTTTGGATTCATTTGTTGCAATAGTTTTTCTAATTCATTGTTTTTTACCATGACACACTCTCCTTACAGACTATTTCTGTTCTTGAGGCTGTTTACTATCAGTACCCATATCTGCAATGGATTTTCTCATATCTGTATCAGAAACAACATTTTTTAGATTGTAATAATCCATTACACCTAAATGACCTGCACGTAGTGCTTCTGCCATAGCTTTTGGTACTTCAGCTTCCGCTTCAACAACTTTTGCTCTCATTTCTTGTACTTGTGCTTTCATTTCTTGTTCTCTAGCGAAAGCCATAGCTCTTCTCTCTTCAGCTTTTGCTTGAGCAATTTTCTTATCAGCTTCTGCTTGATCAGTCTGTAGTATGGCACCAATATTTTTACCAACATCAATATCTGCTATATCAATTGATAGAATTTCAAAAGCAGATCCTGAGTCAAGTCCTTTACCTAAAATTGTTTGAGATATTAAATCTGGATTTTCCAGTACATCTTTATGTGATTCAGCACTACCAATTGTAGTAACAACACCTTCTCCAACTCTAGCTATAATGGTTTCTTCACCAGCACCACCAATTAATTGTTTAATATTAGCTCTAACAGTTACTTTGGCTTTTGCTTTTACTTCAATACCATCTTTAGCAATTGCAGCAATTAATGGTGTTTCAATAACTTTTGGAATAACACTCATTTTAACAGCTTCAAGTACATTTCTTCCTGCTAAATCAATTGCTGTTGCTTTTTTAAATGATAAGTCGATTTCAGCTTTCTGAGAAGCAATTAGAGCATCAATAACTCTATCTACATTACCTCCAGCTAGAAAATGAGATTCTATTTCATTAATTGATGTTTCTAATCCAGCTTTAGATGCTTTAATTTTTGGACGGACTATCCTAGCTGGCGATACCCTTCTTAATCTCATTCCTATTAATGTAATAAAACTAATTTTAACACCTGCAGCTCTTGCAGATATCCAAAGTCCTATTGGAATAAAACTTGCTAATATTGTGATTACAATAATGGCTACAAATATAATAATAATTACGGCTGTAGTTCCTGTCATTTAATTTTCCTCCTTAATTCTTTCAAAATTATCAACGATAACTCTTCTTCCTTCGACAGCTACAATTTTTATTTCGCTGTCTTCTTCAATAAAATTACCTTTTGTTACAATGTCTAATCTAACACCATCAAATATACCTATGCCTGCTGGTCGTAATGTTGTAACAGCCACTCCTTCTTTTCCAAGGAATACTTGCATATCATCCACCGCTGTGAATCCATCTTCATTACTTAATCCATCATTTAGTATAAGTTTTTTTGAAAGGCGGCCTTTAGTGGCAGATCGTATTACGAAAATTAAGACAATGGTTAAAAGTAGTAATAATAATAAAAACATAACTAATGCTTCAAATACGGTTGTTGCTGTTAACAAAATACCAATTATAAATAAAATAATTCCTGTAATTCCTGCAACTCCAAATCCTGGGATAAAAACTTCTGCTAGTAGTAATAAAAATCCAAGTACTAACAGTAACCCTTCAAGCATTTCAATGTTTTGCACAAAACTAAATACATCCATTGTTTCTTCCTCCTATCACTATTATTATACACTTAATATATAAAACAAATCATTTGCTATATATAATATACATTTTGTTTTCTAAACTGTCATTTTTGGCAATCTAATTGTAAAAATCGTTCCTTTTGTAGATGTCTCAAATATTAACGAGCCATTTGCATTTTCAATTGTTTGCTTTGATGTTGGTAAACCTATACCATGGCCATCATCATGTTTAGTGGAAAACCCCATTGTAAATATTTTATCAACAATAGTAGGTGGTATACCTTTTCCACTATCTTTTACTTTGATTATATGGTTATGTAAATCTTCTTTAATAAAAACAACAATCTTCTTTTTTTCACTTTGCTCAGCTGCATTAATTGCATTATCAATTAAATTTCCTAATATGGCACACAAATCCCAAACATCAAGTGATAGATGATTAAGTTTTGAAGTTGTTAGTACCTTAAAAATAATATTTTTTTCATGGCAAAAATTTCCTTTAACTTGTAAAAGAGCATTAACAGCAGGTAATGAAGTTTTTAGTACATTTGAAATTATCTGTACTTCGTCATAGGTTTTTTCCATATATGATTTAGCTTCGTCATATTGGTTTAATTCTAATAGTCCATGAATTACTTGTAGGTGATTTAAAAAATCATGACGTTGTGTTCTCATCTTGTCATTTAAATCATTTGTTTGCACATTTGATGATAAAATCAATTGGTTCTTTTTTTCTAAGTTTCGTAAAACTGTTCTTATTCTAATTAAAGCAAAACATAGTGATAGAGCAATTATCTCAATTACCACTGCAACAATCAGAGTAATTTGCATATCTAAGTTAATCTGTTTTCTAATAAAAAAGATATATATTATTCCACCTAATAAAACTGCTCCAAAGGAGAAGACAATGATGGTATAAAATAGTACTCCATTACTACTTAAAAACTGTTGTATTTTTTTCTCTTTATTCATAAATCCCTCGTTCATCATCATTATACAGTATTGTATTTATTTGTAAAAACAAATATTATAAGAGTAGAAAAACTTTTAGGGGGAAAATATGTCATACCAAGATGGATTAGCTGCAATGAATTTAGAAAGGCCAAAGCGAATACCAAGAACAGAGTACTCTGGTGAATTGTATTTTGACTTAATGAAGCGAGTAACTAAAATTGACGTTAAACCAAGCAGTAGTACAGAAACTAAATTAAAAGCTGAATTAGCTCTTAGAAAAGCTTGGAACTATGATTTTTCTTGGAATATCTTAATTGATGCTCAATATGCTTTTAACGATTATAGAACTAAAATGGGCCATGCTAATTTTATTCAAGATGGGCTTGATTATACAGATGAAGTTTCTAGTGTTTTTAGCGATTATAAAGAAGTGTTAGCTTTTGATCCATATGCTAAGTTTGGAACGATTAACCAAAGTCAAGTTATTAGTGATTTTGAAAATAATTATAAAAAACGAATGGAATTATATCCTGATGAAGTTAATATGACTGGTATATATATTACCTGTGTATCTGGGTTAATAGATTTATTCGGGTGGGATTTATTACTTCTTGCTGCTGGAATGGACCAAGATGCTTTTGGTCAAATGACCAATCGTTATTCTAAATGGGTTGGTCAATATTTTGAAGCATTGGCAAATTCGACAGTTCCCATTGCCATGGTACATGATGATTTAGTTTGGTCTGCAGGTCCCTTTATAAGCCCTGACTGGTATAGACAATACATCTTTCCTAATATTAAGAAAAATTTGCAACCTTTAAGAGAAGCCAAGAAAAATATTATGTTTACAAGTGATGGTAATTTTGATTTATTTATTGATGATGTTGCTGACTGTGGAGTTAATGGTTTTATTATGGAACCACTAACAGATATGAAATATATTGCAGAAAAGTATGGTAAAACACATGTTATCATTGGTAATGCAGATACTAGAATTGTAATGTTTGGAAGTAAAGATGATATTGAGAATGAAGTTAAACGGTGTATGGATATAGGAAAAAATTGTCCTGGCTTTTTTATGGCTATTGGTAATCATATATCATCTAATACACCTATTGACAACTTGTTATACTATAATGAGTTTTACGAGAAATATTCAATTAGATAATAAATAGGAGGATTTAATGAAAACAATAAAAGACCTTGATCAATATATGTGTACACCATCAGACAAGTTACTTAGTGATATAACAAAAATAGATGGAGATATTATGGTTTTAGGAGCTGGTGGAAAAATGGGACCTACTCTTTGTAAACTTATTATTAATGCAATTAATCAATCAAATATCTCAAAAAAAGTTATTGCTGTATCACGTTTTTCAAATGAAGAACATGCCAGAGATTTAAAAACCCATGGTATTGAAGTTATTAAAGCTGACTTACTTGAAGAAGAACAATTACAAGCACTCCCCCCAATTCCTAATATAATATATTTAGTTGGGAGAAAATTTGGAACAAGTGATGATCAATCTCTTACATGGGCCATGAATGCATATCTTCCTGGTAGAGTAGCAGATAAATTTAAAAATAGTAGAATTGTGGTTTTTTCAACTGGAAATGTCTATCCATTTGTTCCCATAGAAAACGGTGGTTGTATCGAAAGTGATCCTGTTGGGCCAGTAGGTATTTATGCACAAAGTTGTTTAGGCCGCGAGAATGTGTTTCGCTATTTTTCTAATAAATATAAAACTAAAATGCTACTTTTTAGATTAAATTATGCCATTGATTTACGATATGGAGTATTACTTGAAATTGGTAAAGCTGTTTATAATAGAAAACCATTGGATATAACTTCTTCTAATGTAAATGTAATTTGGCAAGGAGATGCTAATGAAATTGCCATTAGAAGCTTGTTACATTGTGATTATCCTATTGATGTTCTTAATGTTACAGGTAAAGATACATTACGTGTTAAAGATATAGCTAATTTATTTAGTAAACAATTTGGTATAAAACCGATTTTCACAGGTGAAGAGAGCAAACAATGTCTTTTAAGTAATTCAAGTAAATGTGAAAAGATATATGGAAAAAATCAAACCTCAATTGAAACTATGGTTTCTCTTACAGCAAATTGGATTGATAAAGGTGGTCAAACTATTGATAAACCTACACATTTCCAAGAAAGAAAAGGTGACTTTTAATGCCACTAAGACTATCAGTAAAAAAACGTGAATTATTATTATCAGGGTGTGTTATACCAGCTCATCCATTAGCCTTAACATCTGATAAACAATTAAATGAAAAATATCAGCGTGCCTTAACAAGGTACTACATTGACTCTGGATCAGGTGGAATTGCAGTTGGCGTTCATTCAACTCAATTTGAAATACGAGATCCAAAATATAATCTATATGAACGCGTACTTCGCTTAGCTAGTGAAGAAGTTGATAATGCTAATCTTAATAAACCATTTTTAAGAATTGCTGGGGTTTGTGGCGAAACAGAACAAGCTATTAGTGAAGCAAAAATTGCCTGTAATTTAAATTATGATATGGCGCTTCTTAGTATGGGTGGGTTAGATCATTTAAGTGAAGACGAGTTACTTGTTAGAACAAAAAGAATAGCTAGAATAATGCCCGTTTTCGGGTTTTATCTTCAACCAGCTGCTGGTGGACGAATTTTAAGTTATAATTTTTGGACACAATTTGCAGAAATAACTAATGTAATGGCAATTAAAATGGCACCTTTTAATCGTTATTACACATTAGATGTGGTACGAGCAGTTTGTTCTTCTTCTAGAAAAGATAAAATAGCATTGTACACAGGAAATGACGATAATATAATTGCAGATTTATTCACTAGATATCAGTTTAACATCAATGGAAAAATGATTGAAAAACAAATTGTTGGTGGTTTATTAGGACATTTTGCAGTTTGGACAAAAAAGGCTGTTGAATTATTTGATGCTATTAAAGTACAACGTAAAAATGAAGAATCTATTGACCCTGCCTGGTTAACAATGAATATTCAAATGACTGATTGTAATGCAGCTTTTTTCGATCCTCAAAATGAGTATAAAGGATGTATTTCCGGTATACATGAGGTATTAAGGAGACAAGGGTTAATGGAAAACATCCTTTGTTTATCAGCAAGTGAAAAATTATCACCAGGTCAAAATGATGAAATAGATAGAGTATATAAAATGTATCCACATTTTCATGATGATGATTTTGTAAGTAAAAATCTAGAAAAATGGCTAAAATAAAATAATAATAAAAAAGTTGACAACACTTCCGTATTACTGTACTATATACCTAACACAGTAGTAAGGAGGTGTTTTAATTGCTTACATATGACAATAATCAACCACTATACAAACAAGTTATTGCTGATATTAAAAAACGGATTATAAACGGTGATTTTAGTCATAATCCACAATTCCCTTCTACGAGAGAATTAGCAATTGCATATGGGATTAATCCTAATACAACGGCTAGAGTATACCGTGAATTGGAATTACAACAACTTTGTTATTCTAAAAAAGGTGTTGGTACCTTTTTAGTGAATAATGGTCAACTAGTAAATCAATTAAAAAAAACAATGGCAGATAAGTTACTAGATAGTTTTTTATCAAACATGAGTGATTTAGGATTTACTAAAAATGAAATAATTAAAAAGATAGAAAAAGGGGGAAAAACATAATATGAGTTTATTAAAGGCTGAAAAGCT
>JAUUZV010000034.1 GCA_030592085.1 Clostridia bacterium
CATGCAAAAGAGCATAATATTGTTCTATCATTGCATGCGCCATACTTTATAAATTTAGCAGGTAAGGATGCAGAAAAATTAGTAAAAAGTAAAATACACATTGAAAAAAGTGTACAAGCTGCAAAATGGATGGGAGCAACAAGAGTTGTTATTCATCCTGGGTCGCTAATGAAAGATACAAGGGAAAATGCCATGGCACGAGCTTTGGTTGTTTTTAAAGAAGTATGTGATGAAACAGACGATGAAGTGACATTATGTCCAGAGTTAATGGGAAAACATGGGCAAATTGGTAACTTAGAAGAGATAATACAGTTGTCTAATGTGGACGAAAGAGTCATTCCTACCATTGATTTTGGTCATTTAAATGCTAGACGGTTAGGTACACTTAAGACTAGCGATGATTTTGATCAAGTAATAAGTGAATTAATAAATGGGATTGGTTTAGAGAGAACAAGAAAAATACATGTTCACTTTAGTCGTATTGAATTTACTGGAAAAGGTGAAAAACGACATTGGACCTTTGAAGATGTACAGTTTGGACCTGATTTTACTCAATTGGTTCCAATATTACACAAATACAATATGGAACCTACTATAATATGTGAGTCTGATGGAACCATGGCAAAGGACGCTTTAATAATGAAGGAGTTATATTATGAAGGTAATGGTCATTAATGGTCCAAATTTAAATAAACTAGGTAAACGTGATGAAAAACATTATGGCAGTAAAACTTATGATGAATTAAAAAGTTTAATTGTTGATTCTTTTATTATGTCTGGTCATACAGTATTAATTAATCAAAGCAACAGTGAAGGTAAAATTATTGACCTAATTCAAGAAGCGGATGAAACTTGTAAAGGGATTGTAATTAATCCTGGCGCATATTCACATTATAGCTATGCTATTATGGATGCAATTGCTGACTGTCATATTCCAGTTATTGAAGTACATATTTCAGATGTGACTAATAGGGATGATTTTAGAAAACAGTTGATAACAGGGCAAGTCTGTGACAAAATCATATCAGGAAAAGGATTTAATGGATATATTGAAGCTATTAGTGAGATACTAGGAGAATAACATGATAATAAACGCATTTGACTCAAGAGTACGACTAACAGGAAATGTGGGTAAGAATGAATTTAAGAGATTACCAGATGAAGTGACAAAAAAGTTACCATATTTATTTGATGTAGCAAATAATACAGCTGGTATTAGATTGTCATTTTATACAGATGTAACTAGTTTTACTATTAAAGCCACAATGGGAAATATAACATATTACAAACATATCTGCGCTATTGTATATAAAGGGTTTGATGTGTTTATAAATAAGGAATTATATGGCTGTGAAGCCTGTGAAGAAGGAAAAGATAAATTAGTTTATGAAGTAACTTTACCTTCATCTAAGAAAATAAATTTAGTAGATATATATTTCCCTCTTTATGGAGATGTAAAAGACTTTGAAATAGAGATTAGCGATTCAGCCAATATTAGCTCTAATGAAGAAAGCCGATATGAAAAACCAATAGTATTTTATGGTTCTTCAATAACACAAGGAGCATGTGCTTCTAGGAATTCACTAAATTATACTAATATGTTATCTATGATGTTAGATACTACAATATATAATTTAGGATTTTCGGGAAAAGCTAAAGGGGAACGAGAAATGGCTGAATATATTGCATCTTTAGATATGGCAGCATTAGTTCTTGATTATGATCATAATGCACCCAGTGTAGAACATTTAGCCATAACTCATGAACCGTTTTTTAAGATTGTACGTATGAAACAACCAAATTTACCAATAATTTTAGCTAGTAGAAGTGATATTGATGATAATTTGATAGATAGTGATAAACGTCGTCGTATTATTATGCAAACATATGTAGAGGCTTTAAATGAAGGCGATAAAAATATTTACTTTGTAGATGGCAAGGAAATGTTTAAAGATTTTAATAGAGATATGTGTACAGTGGATAATACTCATCCAAATACTTTAGGATTTTATAGGATGGCAACCACTTTTAAAAAAGCAATACTACAATCGTTGGAGGGTAAACAATGAATAAAAGAATTATTCAATTAAGAAAAGTATTAACAGATAAAAAATTAGATGGAGTATTAATTACTTCTCGCCCAAATACACTATATTTATCAGGATTTCCAGGAAGTGCATCAACTATATTTATTTCACAAAAACGAGCTATCTTTTTGACAGATTTTAGGTACATAGAATTTTCCAAGGAACGTTGTGGTGATTCATATGAAGTTATGTTGTATGAGAAAAAACCACTAGTATTTTTATTAGAGCAAATTAAGAATGATAAAATTAGTAAAGTAGGTTTCGAAGATCAAATAGTTAGTTATGCATCTTACTTAGAAATGAGTGAACAATTAAAAGGTATAGAATTAATTAGTTTGAAAGATGATATAACCAAATTACGATTAGTTAAAGAGGATAGAGAAATAGAGACTATTCAAAAAGCTGTTGATATTGCTGATCAAGCATTTACTCATATATTAAATTATATTAAAGTTGGAATATCTGAAATTGATATTGCTGCTGAGATAGAGCATTTTATGAGAAAAAATGGAGCAGAGAAACAGTCCTTTGACAGTATAGTTGCCTCAGGTAAACGTTCAAGCTTACCTCATGGTCATGCTTCTAATAAACTAATTGAATCAGGAGACGGCATTACAATGGATTTTGGAGCCATATATAACGGGTATTGTTCAGATATGACTAGAACTGTTTTTATTGGTAATCCAGAACAAAAAATATTAGATATATATGAAACTGTATTAAAAGCACAACTCACAGCAGAAGCAGCTGTTAAAAAAGGTAAAACTGGTGTAGAAATCGATAAGATTGCCAGAGATATTATATATAACGCAGGATATGAAGGTATGTTTGGCCATGGTTTAGGTCATGGTGTTGGTATTGAAGTACACGAAGAACCTAGATTATCAGTTGCAGGAAACACCATATTAGACAACGGAATGGTTGTTACAGTAGAACCTGGAATTTATGTCCCAAATTATGGTGGAGTACGAATTGAAGATATGGTAGTAGTTGACGATGATTTACCAAATGTGTTAACATCATCAACAAAAGAATTAATCATTTTATAAAATATAGGAGGAAAATATGTTTGTTTGGTTAATAGTAGGAATTATAGGTGCCATAGCAGCAATGGTACTGCTAGGTAGAGAGAAAAAAATTAATGGACTTAATGTAACAGTAGCAATAATTGTTTTAGCTATTGGTATTACAGCAAGTTGTGTTAGAATCGTTAATGCCGGTGAAGTTGGTATTAAATATGACCCTTTCAGAGGTGGAGTTCAAGAAGAAACGCTAGGACAAGGAATTCAATTTACACACCCATTTGTAACTGTATATAAATTGAAAACAACACATCAGCTAATAAGATTCCAAGAGTTTTCAGTTCAGACATTAGATTCTGAGTATGCAACATTTATTGTTGAATTAAAATACAATATGACAATTGAAAATGCTTATATGGTATTTAATGCATATAAAGGTATGCCAACTGATTCTATGTTACAGATGGATATTCAAAATGCCATTAAAGCTAAAGCACCTGGATATAATATTTATGATATCCTCGGTGGACAGTTTGAACAATTACGTATTGAAGTAGAAGCATATTTATCTGAAACAATGATAGAAAATGGATTAAATCTTGTTGCAATGAACTTTATTGATATTGATGCAGGTGATTTGATTGAAAATGCTATTATTACAAAAGGTATTTTAAAACAGGAAAAAGAACAAGCAACTCAACGTATTGCTATTGCAGAAGAAGATCAAAAGTCACAAACAATTACAGCTGAAACCGCTAAATTAGTATTAATCTTAGACGCTGAAGCACTAGCTGATGCAAAACTATTAGATGCAACAGCACAAGCAGAAGCTATGAGTTTAATACAAGAACAATTAGCTAAATCACCTGAATATGTAGACTATATTAAATGGTCAGCATGGGATGGGAAATTACCAGATGTTGTATCAGGAGAAGCAGGAACTGTTATCCTAGACATGAGAGATGACTCATCTGATGATATAGCTGTACCAGCTGATGATGGTGGAGCTGAAAACTAAAATTATTTTATGAAAGCATAAAAAAAGCACTTCATTTTTTGAAGTGCTTTTTACTTACTAAGAATATTCTATAATCTATCACTAATAACTCTGGCTACATGAACACCACTTGCAGAAGCTTGTGATAAACCTCTAGTAATACCAGCACCATCGCCAATAGCAAACATATTTTCAATTTCTGTTTCAAATTGATTACTTAATTTTAATCTAGATGAGTAGAATTTAACTTCAACACCATATAGTAGAGTATCCATATTTGCAGTTCCAGGAGCAATTTTATCTAATGCATAAATCATTTCAATAATATTGTCTAAATGCCTCTTTGTAAGAACTAGGCTAAGGTCACCTGGAGTTGCACTAAATGTGGGAGTCATAAAACTTTGTTCCATACGGTGTTCAGTTGTTCGTCTACCTTGAATTAAATCACCAAAACGTTGTACTAACACACCTCCACCAAGCATATTAGAAAGGGAAGCAATACGTTTCCCATATTGATAAGGTTGATCAAATGGATATGTAAATCGATTACTAACTAGTAATGCGAAATTTGTATTTTTACTTCGTAATTTTTTATCAGAATAACTATGTCCATTAACGGTAACAATACCATCAACATTTTCTGCTACAACATGACCGTAAGGATTCATACAAAATGTTCTAACAATGTCACCATATTGTTTTGTGCGATAAAGTAGTTTTGCTTCATATACTGCATTTGTAATGTGTTCAAATACTCTAGCAGGTAATTCAATGCGAACACCAATATCTACTTGATTGTTAATCATACCTAAGTTAAGATTTATACATTTTTCTTTAAACCACTCGGCACCTGAACGACCAGGAGCAACTATTAAATATTTACACTTAATTTCACCTTTTCCATTTAGAGATAAGGTGAATCCATCTTCAACTTTTTCGATATTTTCAACATGAGTATTACAGCGAAGAGCAACTTTTTCTTTTATATAATTAAATTGCTTAGTTAAAATTTCTAAATTATGTTCTGTCCCCAAGTGTTTAACTTGTGCTTTTAATAAGTGTAAATCATTTTCTAATGCTTTTTTTTCTAATAATAAAGCATCATCATTTTCTGTTGAATAACGTTTTGTTGTTGCTCCATATGCAACATTAATTGAATCTACATATTCAATTAATTCCATAATTTTTCGTTCAGGCAAAAACTCGTGTAACCAGCCACCAAATTTAGTTGTGAAGTTAAACTTACCATCAGAAAATGCACCTGCACCACCAAATCCATGCATTATTGAACAAGGTTTACAATTTATACAATGATCTACTTTTTTATCAATAATGGGACATGTTCTGTTTTGAATTATTTTACCATCTTCAAGTAAGACAATGGATACATCAGGGTGTAAATTATTAAGTTCATAAGCTGAAAATATTCCAGATGGTCCAGCACCAATAATTGCTACGTCAAATTTTTCCATAATTTGCCTCCATCTAGTATTATATAGTTTGTTATTGATGAATACAACAAAGTAAAAGAAAAATATTAAAATAATGTATATGAACAAGTCTATTGATTTAGTTCATGTTTTTATATAGAATATTTTATATAAGTGGGGGTAGTTATAAATGAAATTATTACATAAGAGAATAATCAAAGATGGAGTTGTATTACCTGGAAACATACTAAAAGTTGATAGTTTCTTAAATCATCAGATTGATGTGGAATTACTAATAGAAATTGGAAAAGAATTTAAGAAACGTTTTATTAAAAAGAAAATTACTAAAGTATTAACAGTAGAAGCATCAGGAATAGCAGTTGCTACAGTTACTGCTATTAATTTTAAAGTACCAGTTGTGTTTGCGAAAAAAGATCATTCTCATAATCAAGATAATCAATTGTATGAAAGCGAAGCATATTCATATACTAAGAAACAACCATATGTTATGAAGGTTTCTAAAAAGTATATTACTAGTGATGATAATGTATTAATTATTGATGATTTTTTAGCAAATGGAGAAGCAGTGAAAGCATTAATAGATATATGCCATCAAGCTAAATGTCAAATTGCTGGTGTGGGAATTGTAATAGAAAAGACATTTCAACCAGGTAGAGAAAAAATTGAAAAATTTAATTTACATGTTGAATCGCTGGCTAGAATTAGTAAGATGGATAATGGGTTAGTAACATTTTTGTAAATGAGAAATTTTCTGGTGAATTGAAAAATTAAATGTCCAAAAAAAATAAAACCCATGATGTCTCTTAGTGTACAATGTTTGTAACAACAACAAAATATGTATGAGGAGAACATCATGGGTCAACAACATTGTACCAAAGACAAAAGGTATGGTAAATACCTAACAGAAAGTGATAGGCATAAACTTGAAGCATTACTTAAGTTGAATATTACAGAAGACGTAATAGCTGAGCAATTAGGTAAAAGTGAAAGAACAATCCGTAGAGAGATAAAAAGAGGTCAAGTGGCTATTGTAGACAGCTTGTGGAGAGAAAAAAATGTTTACAGTGCGGAATGCGCGCAACGAAAATATTTATACAACGCTACTAATAAGGGGCCAACCTTAAAAATTGGTAAAGATCACCAACTAGCGAAATATATTGAGAAAAAGATAATAGAAGACAAATTTTCGCCAGCTGCAGTAATTGGAGAAATAAATGCAAAAAACCTTACATTTGAAATTAGTATAACTATAAAAACGTTGTACAATTATATTGATAAGGGAATATTCCTAAATATAACAAATAAGGATCTTCCTGAAAAAAATAAACGTAAAGGTAGTAAAAACAAACCGAAAAGACTTAGAATAAGTAATCCGAAGGGAAAAAGTATTGAAGAAAGACCTGCAGAAGCAGAAAGCCGCGAAAAGTATGGTCACTGGGAGATGGACTGTGTCGTAAGTGGGAAAAACAAAGGAAAGTCAGCCCTTCTGGTCTTAACAGAAAGAAAAACAAGAGAAGAACTAATTATAAAAATGGAAGATAAGACACAGATAGCAGTTATAAAAGCGATTGATGATATGGAAAGAAAATACCAAAATCTATTTCCAATAAAATTTAAAACTATAACAGTGGATAATGGAAGGGAATTTCTGAATCATGAAATGATAGAAAAATCATCTATGAGTTTAGGGACCAGAACAGAAGTCTACTATGCACATGCATATAGTTCTTGGGAAAGAGGGTCAAATGAAAATGCTAATAAATTGATTCGAAGGTTTATTCCAAAAGGTTCTGATATTAGTAAATTTTCAGACAAAGCGATAAGAAAAATACAAAATTGGATTAACAATTATCCTAGAAAAATATTCAATTACAAAAGCACAAATGATATACTACAGGAGGCTGGAATTGTATTATAATTAGAAAAACAAACTTTGTAACATTAAGGCGCTGGAATAGGACATTTAATATTACACTCTAGGAAAAAGATTTTACAGTAAAAAATCTTGACAATATACTTTAAAAAACTGTATAATATCACTTGCGGTTTGATAAGGAGATGTTTATGAAAATCGACATTACTGAGATAGCAGGTAAAGAGAGTGCTATCATGGAAATATCAACTATTGTCAATCGTATGGACCTTGAACATGAAATACTAGGAGTCACATTAGAAAGTGACATAAATATGACTATAAAATTGACATATATAAAAGGTTACATATTTGTAATTGGTCAATTAAGTGGGTTATATCTTACTAATTGTCACAGATGTTTAAAGGAACTTGGTGGAACATATGATGTGACTATAGAAGAAAAATTTGCATTAGTTAGCGAAAGAACAGATGATGAAAGTTATCCCTATGAAGGCCATTTTATCGATGTATCTTCATTATTGATTGATAACATTTTATTATCCTTTCCAACTACGATTTTATGTGAAGAAGAATGTAAAGGTTTGTGCCCAAAATGTGGAAATAACTTTAATATAAAACAATGTACCTGTGAAACACAGGAAATAGATTTAAGAATGGAAAAACTGAAAGATTATTTTAAGAAATAATTTATCAATATAGGAGGTGTAATCATGGCCGTACCAAAAAGAAAATCATCGAAGGCTAGAGCTAGAAAAAGAAGAACTCATTATAAATTAGAGTCACCACATTTAGTCAGATGTCCGCAATGCCACACATTAAAGGCACAACATCAGGTTTGTAAAGAGTGTGGATATTATAAAGGAAAAGAAGTTGTAGTAAAAGCAGCTCAGTAATATGACAAATGTAAAAAGGTGGCTAAGCCACTTTTTTTATTATGAGAATTTTTCATGAACAAAGCTATTGTCAAAAAAGTAAAAAAAGATTCTATTGCTTCTTTGGTAAATATTACTGAAGGTGATATTTTGCTATCAATAAATAGTAAATCGATGATTGATATATTTGATTATATGATGCTTATTCAAGATGAAGAATTATTACTAACTATACAAAAACCATCAGGTGATATTTGGGAAATTGAGATTGATAAAGAGGAAGATGAAGATTTAGGGATTACATTTACAGAAGAATTAATTGATGGGGAAAAATCTTGTAATAATAAATGTATTTTTTGTTTTATTGATCAATTACCAAAAGGCATGAGAGAAACACTATATTTTAAAGATGATGATTCACGGTTATCCTTTTTAACTGGAAATTATGTAACATTAACTAATATGCCCATGAAAGAATTAGAGAGAATCGCTAAATTACGATTATCACCAATTAATATTTCAGTTCATACTACTAATCCAGAATTACGAAAAGCAATGTTAAATAACCGGTTTGCAGGTGATGTTATGGAAAAAATAAAATATCTTATTAGCCAAGGTATTAGTATAAATACTCAAATTGTTCTATGTAAAGGGGTCAATGATGGTAATGAACTTGATAGAAGTATTTTAGAGTTAAGTGAACTATATCCAAATATTGAAAGTTTATCAGTAGTTCCAGTTGGATTATCAAAACATAGAGAAGGATTGGCTAAGTTAGAACCTTTTTTAAAAGAAGATGCAATTGACATTGTTAATCAAATAGAAAAATACCAAAAGAATTTATATAAGAAAAACACTAATAGATTTGTATATATAGCAGATGAGTTTTATTTAACAGCAGAAATAAAAATTCCTGATTCAAGTTATTATGACGGATTTCCTCAAATTGAAAATGGGGTAGGTTTATTAGCTTCTATGCGAGATGAAATCAAAGATTGCTTAGAAAATACTAATTATATAGAAAATGAGCGGGATATAACCATTGCAACAGGGGCTTTGGCTTATCCTTTTATTGTGGAGATGTGTCAAAAAATAATGAAAAAGTATGATAAAATAAAAATACATATTATTAAGGTAGATAATGAGTTTTTTGGTCATAAAGTAACAGTAGTTGGGCTACTAACAGGTAGTGATATATTACGAGAATTAAAAAACCATAAAATTAGCAGTGAATTACTTATTGCTAGGTCTATGTTAAAAGCAGATATGGATATCTTTTTAGATAATGTAACCATAAGAGATATTGAAGAGAAATTTAAAACTACAGTTATTCCTGTTTTAAATGAAGGGCATGACTTTATTAAAAAGATTGTAGAAGGAGTAGTTAATGGCTAAACCAATAGTAGCAGTAGTTGGTAGACCTAATGTAGGCAAATCAGCATTTTTTAATTATATTGCAGGCCATCGTATATCCATTGTGGAAGATACCCCTGGAGTAACAAGGGATCGTATTTATGCTACCGCTGATTGGCGTGGTAGAGAATTCACATTAATTGATACAGGTGGAATTGAACCAAATAGTAATGATGAGATTTTACAACAAATGCACATTCAAGCTGAGATTGCAATTGATACAGCAGATGTTATTATTTTCATGGTAAATGTTAGAGAAGGTATGACAGCTTCTGATAAAGATGTAGCAGATATTTTATATCGTTCAGGTAAACCAACTGTTGTTGCAGTAAATAAAGTGGATCAGGTAGGAGAACCTCCCAATGATTTTTATGAATTCTATAATTTAGGATTAGGTGATATGTTCCCAGTGTCTTCATTACATGGATTAGGAATGGGAGATTTACTTGATAAGGTTTATGATTCGTTTCCTGAAGTAGTTGAGGAAGATGAAGATGAAGAGATTATTAAAGTTGCAGTTATTGGGAAACCAAATGTTGGAAAATCATCTTTAATTAATAAAATTCTAGGAGAAGAGCGTGTAATTGTTAGTAGTATCGCAGGAACTACTAGAGATGCAATTGATACACCTGTAGAGAGAAATAATAAAAAATATACATTTATAGATACTGCTGGAGTTAGACGAAAAAGCAAAGTATATAATAGAATTGAAAAGTATAGTGTTCTACGTGCTTGGGCCGCTATAGAGCGAGCAGATGTATGTATATTATTAATTGATGCTCTTGATGGAGTAACAGAACAAGATACTAAAATTGCAGGATATGCCCATGAAGAGGGCAAGGGAATTATTATTGTAATTAATAAATGGGATTTAATTGAAAAAGATAATAAATCATATAAAAAGTTTACAGATGCGGCTAGAAAAAAATTAATTTTTATGCTTTATGCACCTGTTACAACAATTTCTGCTAAAACAGGACAGCGAGTTGAAGATTTATTTGGTATGGTAGATGAAGTTTATGAGAACTGTATTAAAAGAATATCAACTGGTGTTTTAAATGACGTTTTAAATGAAGCTACTGCAATGGTGCAACCTCCAGCTGATCGTGGTAAGAGGTTAAAAATTTACTATATGACTCAAGCTAGTATTAAACCTCCAACTTTTATTATGTTTATTAATAATAAAAAACTATTTCATTTTTCTTATAGAAGATATTTACTTAACCAATTACGTGAAGCGTTTGGGTTTGTAGGAACCCCTATTCATTTTATTGTTAGAGAAAAGGGAAAAGGAGATTTAAAATGACAATTTTATTACTTATTCTATGTGGTGTAATCGGCTATCTATTAGGTTCTGTTAATTCCTCTGTTATTGTTGGAAAAGTATTTTATCAAAAAGATGTGAGGGAATTCGGAAGTAAAAATGCAGGATTAACGAACACATTACGTGTACTTGGAAAACCAGCAGCGTTAATGGTTTTAGCAGGGGATGTTCTAAAAGGCGTATTAGCTTGTATTATAGGTTCACTAATTGATCCAACTAATGGAGCGGTTATTGGTGGTTTATTTGCAGTGCTAGGTCATAACTGGCCTGTATATTTTGGATTCAAAGGTGGTAAAGGTGTATTAACAACTGCTACAGTTATATTTATGATTAATTGGCAATTAGGATTAATAGTTTTAGGATTATTCATTGTTATTGTAGCAATTACTAGATATGTATCTCTTGGTTCAATGTTAGCAGCTTTACTAGCAATCGTAGTTTCCATATTACTTGGAGAAAATGTAGTCTTTATTGTTGTTGTATCTATATTAGCCTTGCTAATTGTTTATCGTCATAAAGCAAACATACAACGACTTATTAAAAAAGAAGAAAACAAACTGTCATTTTCCAAAGGAAAAAAATAAATGACCATAAAAATTCTTTCAACCAAAGAATATGACCCTTGGCGAAACCTAGCTATTGAAGAATACTTATTAGAATCATTATCGCCAGATGATACTATGCTCTATCTATGGCAAAATGCCCATACAGTAGTTATTGGTAAAAATCAAAATCCGTGGAGAGAGTGCAAAGCTGCTATGTTAGAAAAAGAAGGTGGCAAATTGGCTAGAAGGATTTCTGGTGGTGGTGCAGTATATCATGACTTAGGAAATTTAAATTTTTCATTTATATTAAGCAAAGAAAAGTATAATCTTGATAAACAGTTTCAAGTAATTATTGATGCAATGAAGTTATTAGGAATCAATGCTATAAAAACAGGTAGAAATGATTTAGTAGTTAATGATCAGAAATTCTCTGGTAATGCATTTTGTGTAAAAAAGATAATGGCTTTACATCATGGCACACTATTAGTAAATGCTGACTTATCAAATTTAGGAAAGTATCTTCAAGTATCAAAAGAAAAAATGAAAGCTAAGGGAGTTAAAAGTGTTAAATCCAGAGTAATTAATCTAGCTAAGATTGTAAAAGGATTAACCATTGATAATGTTAGAGAAGCGATGATTACATCTTTTCAAAACACATATGGTAAAGCTAGTGAAGTTAATAAATCTTCATCATATTTAGATCAGAAAAGAATTAACCAATTATATGAAAAATATACAACATGGGAATATACTTATGGAGACGCTCCAGCTTTTGATATAACTTTTGGAAAACGATTTTCTTTTGGTGAAATTCAATTTCACTTATCACTAAAAAAAGGAAAAATCCAAGAAATAAAAATTTACTCTGATATGATGAATGAGAAATTTATTTCAGAATTAGAACAAGTATTACTAGGAAGTAATTATAAAAAGGATGATATAATAAACCATATGAGAGTAATAAGAAAAGAAGAGTATCAAGAAATTTTAGATGAGCTTATTACTTATATAGATAATAGGGAGTTTTAATGTTGAATTTTGATGAACTTTTTGGAAAACTAAGCGAAGATCCTAGATTAGTGTCTTCAATAGCTCTAGCATATATAGGCGATGCAGTTTATGAGGTCTATATAAGGTCAAAGCTCATTAGTGAAGGACAACGTTTATCAAAAAACTTACAGCCAAAAGCAGTTAGTTATGTTAGTGCCTCAGCTCAAAAAACTTGTTATGAAACTATTTTACCCTTACTAACAGAAGAAGAAAATAGAGTAGCTAGAAGTGCTAAGAATAAAAAAATTAATAAAATTCCTAAACATGCTACACATGAAGAATATGCCAAAGCAACTGCTTTTGAAGCGGTGATTGGTTATCTATATTTAAATGGTGAAAAAGAAAGGCTGATCTTTTTATTAAGAACAGCTATTGGAGAAGAAAATGACTGAAGAAAAAAATGATATTATTGCTGGTAGAAATCCAGTATTAGAGGCTTTAAGATCTACAGCCCAAATTAGTAGGATTTTAGTAGCCAGTGGAAGTAAAGAAGGAACTATACGAGCTATACTAGCAATTGCAAAGAAAAATAATGTGTTAGTAAAAGAGGTTTCTCCAGTTAAACTAAATAGTTTAATTCCAGAGGGGAACCATCAAGGTGTTGTTGCCTTTATTTCTCCTATACGGTTTGTTGATGTTGATGAATTATTACAAAAGGCAAAAGATTTAAATGAAGACCCATTATTAGTAATTCTAGATGGTATTGAAGATGTACATAATTTAGGAGCCATTGCTAGGACAGCAGAAGCTGCAGGTGCTCATGGTTTAATTGTACAAAAGCATAGAGCAGCTCCAATTACTCCAACTGCTGTTAAAGCGAGTTCAGGAGCATTAATGCATCTACCTGTTAGTGTTGTTACTAACATTAGTCAAACTATTGACTATTTAAAAGATAAAGGTTTATGGACAGTTGGAACTCATCAAGAAGGTAAGGATAAATATTATCAAGCAAATCTAACGGGGCCATTGGCAATTATTATAGGGAATGAGGGAAAAGGAATTTCACGTCTAGTATCAACTAAATGTGACTTCATGGTACAAATTCCCATGAAAGGTAAAATGACTTCTCTAAATGCATCAGCAGCAGCTGCTATTATTATTTTTGAAGTGGTTAAGCAAAGACAGCTCAAATAAAGAATTTTTATTAAAAGAACAAATAATATAAATTGAAAAAATGAGGAGAGGACATGAGTAATACTTTTTTATCAAAAAATGATGAACAATTAGCTATCTTAGCTTTAACAGATACAGATGCTATGGAATTTTTGATGAAGAAATATAACAACCTTGTAAGAGCCCGTGCACGTGCTTACTATTTAATTGGTGGAGACAAAGATGATTTAATTCAAGAAGGAATGATTGGTTTGTATAAAGCAATAAGAGATTTTGATATAAATAAGGTTCCTAATTTCAGTGGGTTTGCTGATTTGTGTGTAAAAAGACAGATAATAACAGCAATTAAAACAGCTACAAGATTAAAACATGGTCCTCTAAATTCATATATATCATTTTATAAGAATTTAAGTGATGATAACGACTTAGAGATTATTGATATATTAAAAGTAGATTCTCAAAACAACCCAGAAGAACTGATTATGGGAAAAGAATTTGTGTATGAATTAAAGAAAAAAATGGAAAGTAGTTTAAGTAAATTTGAAAATCATGTATTAGCACTTTATTTACAGGGCTTGGACTACCATGAAATTTCAGAGAAAGTTCATAAACAAGCAAAATCGATTGATAATGCTTTGCAAAGAATAAAAAAGAAGATTACAAAAATATTAGACGAAGATAATGAAAGTATGTTATAATTTTTTTTACGAAATGCCGTTATAGCTCAGTAGGTAGAGCACATCCATGGTAAGGATGGGGTCAGCGGTTCGAATCCGCTTAACGGCTCCAAAAAAGCTCTTATGTATAGTACATAGGAGTTTTCTTTCAAAAGTGACAAAGCATTGACAAACTACTGATAATAAAATAGCATTAAATTAGGGAAAACAGACATATATCTATTAATAGAAAGATTAAGTATTATAAGCATATAAGGTTTAACGGAGGGTTACTATTACAGCTTATAGTGTAAATCTACAATAAGAACAATCTTAAAGTACAATGAGATAAGTAGAAAGGGTTTTCAAATGAAGATATCTAAAAATGTAAGAAATATTGCTATTATAGCAACAGTATTAATTACACTTATTATAATAGATTTATCAATTGTGAGGATTATTCCAATGGAAGTAAACAGGGGAGTTGTTGCTAAGGATACAGAATCATTAGAAGCAGAAAGTGATTTAATAATTAAAGGCAAAATATTACCATGTAAAAAGAATGTCTTACTAAAAAGCGTTCATGATGAGGTTTTATTTGGATATACATTAACAAAGATAAAAGTTGAAGAAGTATATAAAGGTGAAGTTGATGAAAACACAGTATCTATAACAGAAGAGTATTACAAAGAAAATTTTATATTTGGTAAAACTTTATTTACTCAAGGGGCATATGTTCCTGCAAAAGTAGGTTCATCTTATATATTCTTTCTTAAGAAATATGGTGATGATACATCATATGAGGGATTATATTGGCCGATTGATCTTGAATATGGAAAGTATCTAGTGAATAAAAAAACTATAAGTAATCTAGAAAGTATGACTTATAAAGAAATAGAAGTTAGCGAAAATGTAGATACAAACTATGTTGAATGGATGGCTAAAGTTATTAACAAATTTGTAAAATAAAGTGAATTTGGTTATGAATTTACTTTGTAAAAGATAAGAGAAAAAAATACAGATAAAATACTTTTAAAAAAGCAAGGTAACATTAATCAGAAGTTTAAGGTGATTAACAAATCTTAAGTGGTAATTAAGTGG
>JAUUZV010000070.1 GCA_030592085.1 Clostridia bacterium
GCTTGGTGGAAAAAATTCGTACAAGAAAATCCTAATAATGTAGGATTAGATTGCGCAATACTTATGAACCCTAAAGTTTGGGAAGCTTCGGGACATATTGGAGGATTTACTGATCCTTTAATCGATTGTAAAGAATGTAATACTAGACATAGAGCTGATAAAATTATTGATGATTATAACTTAGAAAATAATATTGATGGTTTATCTGACGGCTGGGATAATGAGAAACTTATAACATATATAAGAGAAAAAAATGTTCCTTGTCCATCATGTGGTAAAACAAATTTTACAGATGTAAGACAATTTAATATGATGTTTAAAACATATCAAGGAGTTACTGCTGATAGTGCTTCTGAAATTTACTTGCGACCAGAAACTGCACAAGGAATTTTTGTAAATTTTAAAAATGTTCAGAGAACATCAAGAAAAAAAATGCCATTTGGTATTGGACAAATTGGTAAATCATTTAGAAATGAAATAACTCCTGGGAATTTCATATTTAGAACACGAGAGTTTGAACAAATGGAACTAGAATTTTTCTGTAAACCTGGTGAAGATTTAGAATGGTTTGATTATTGGAAAAATTTCTGTTTTGATTGGTTAAAAGAACTTGGACTAAAAAGTGAAAATTTAAAAATGCGTGATCATTCAGATGAAGAATTATCATTTTATTCAAATGCAACGTCTGATATTGAATTTAAATTCCCATTTGCTTGGGGTGAACTATGGGGAATTGCTGATAGAACTGATTATGATTTAAAACAGCATATGGAATTTGCTAATGAAGATTTGCAATATTTTGATCCTATAACAAATGAAAAGTATATACCATATGTTATTGAACCTTCAGTAGGCGTAGAACGACTGTTATTAGCTTTTTTATGTGAAGCTTATGATGAAGAACAGTTAGGCGAAAAGGATGAGAGAGTAGTCTTAAGATTCCATAATGCATTAGCACCAATAAAAGCTGCTGTATTACCATTATCAAAAAAATTAAAAGAACAGGCATTAGAAGTATATCAATTAATTAGTAAAAACTATGCCTGTGATTATGATGAAACAGGAAGTATAGGAAAAAGATATAGAAGACAAGATGAAATTGGAACACCATATTGTATCACTTATGATTTTGATTCATTAGAAGATAATTGTGTAACTATTAGATTTAGAGATTCTATGGAACAAGTTAGAATGTCAATTGATAAATTGACAGCTTTTCTTGAGGAAAATATTAATTATTAATCGGAGGAAAATATAATGAAAAAGTATGTATACTTATTCACAGAAGGTAGTGCAAAAATGAAAAACCTTTTAGGTGGAAAAGGTGCTAATTTATCTGAAATGACAAACATTGGGTTACCAGTACCAAGAGGTTTTACAGTGTCAACTGATGTGTGTACTAGATATTATGCTGATGGCGAAAAAATCGCTGATGATATTCAAATACAAATTGATGAAGCTTTAGCAAAAACTGAAGAAATAGTAGGAAAAAAATTAGGTGATAAGAAAAACCCATTTCTAGTTTCTGTAAGAAGTGGCGCAAAAGTATCAATGCCTGGGATGATGGACACTGTTTTAAATCTTGGGTTAAATGATGTTGTTGTTGAAGGGTTAGCTGAATTAACTGGTAATGCTGCATTTGCATATGACAGTTACAGAAGATTTGTAATGATGTTTTCTGATGTGGTTATTGGTGTTGATAAATCAATATTTGAAAGAAAATTAGATGCAATTAAAGATGAAAAAGGTGTTGAGTTTGATAATGAATTAACAGACGATGACATGAAAGAAGTTTTACAAGCTTTCAAAAAATTATATAAAGATGAAATGGGGAGCGAATTTCCTCAAGATCCAAAAGTTCAATTAGCTGAAGCTATAAAGGCTGTATTTAGATCTTGGGACAATGAGAGAGCCATAATATATAGAAGAATTAATGATATACCAGGAGATATAGGAACAGCTGTAAATGTTCAAGAAATGGTATATGGAAATATGGGAGATACATCAGGAACTGGTGTTGCATTTACAAGAAACCCATCTACTGGAGATAAAATGTTAATGGGCGAATTTTTAATGAATGCACAGGGTGAAGATGTTGTCGCAGGTGTTAGAACTCCTAAGAAAATTTCACAACTTCGTGAAACTAATAAAGGAATTTATGATCAATTTATTAAAATAGCACAAGATTTAGAAGACCATTATCATGATATGCAAGATATTGAATTTACAATTGAAAAAGGTAAATTATTTATACTTCAAACTAGAAATGGTAAAAGAACAGCACAAGCTGCACTTAAAATTGCTGTTGATTTAGTAAATGAAGGAATGTTAACTAAAGAAGAAGCTATTATGAAAGTAGATCCAAAACAACTAGATGCAGTATTACATCCAATGTTTGATACAACTGCTCTTAAAAATGCAAAAATAGTTGCAAATGGATTACCAGCATCTCCTGGAGCTGCTACTGGTAAAGTTTTCTTTACAGCAGAAGATGCAGCTAAAGCACATGAAAATGGCGAAAAAGAAATAATTCTAGTTAGATTAGAAACTTCTCCTGAAGATATAGAAGGAATGCATGTTTCAAAAGGTATCCTAACAGCTAGAGGTGGAATGACTTCACATGCTGCAGTTGTAGCAAGAGGAATGGGAACTTGTTGTGTATCAGGTTGTTCTGACATAAAAATATATGAAGATAAAAAATATTTCTTATTAAATGATGGTACAAAAATTTCTGAAGGTGAATATATTTCATTAGACGGTTCTAAAGGAAATGTTTATGCAAGTAAATTGCCAACTGTTGAACCTGAAGTTACAGGAGATTTTGCTACATTTATGAGTTGGGCAGATGAAATAAGAACACTTAAAGTAAGAACTAATGCTGATTCACCTAAAGATGCAAAAACTGCAATTAAATTTGGTGCTGAAGGTATTGGCCTTTGTCGTACAGAGCACATGTTCTTTGAAGCTGATAGAATTAAAGCTGTTAGAGAAATGATTTTAGCAGATAATCTTGAACAACGGGAAAAAGCCCTTGAAAAATTATTACCAATGCAACGTGGCGATTTTGAAGGAATCTTTGAGGCAATGCAAGGACATCCTGTAACAATTAGATTTTTAGATCCACCATTACATGAATTCTTACCTACAGATGAAGAAGACATTAAAGCATTAGCAGTTGATATGAATGTTACATATGAATCACTTAAAGAAAAAACTGAAGAATTACATGAATTTAATCCAATGATGGGACATAGAGGTTGTCGTTTATCAATCTCATATCCTGAAATAGCAATTATGCAAACAAAAGCTGTTATTGAAGCTGCACTAAATGTTAATAAAAAAGGAATGAATGTTATTCCAGAGATAATGATACCTCTTGTTGGTGATGTTGCTGAATTAAAATTTGTAAAAGATTTAGTTGTAACTACTGCTGATAAAATCATTAGTAATAGTGGAGTTAAATTAGAATATACAGTTGGAACAATGATTGAAATTCCAAGAGCTTGTTTAACAGCAGATATTATTGCAAAAGAAGCTGCATTTTTCTCTTTTGGAACCAATGATTTAACTCAAATGACATTTGGGTTTAGTAGAGATGATGCTGGCAAATTTTTAAATGATTATTATTCTAAGAAAATTTATGAATCAGACCCATTTGCAAAACTAGATCAAACAGGTGTTGGACAGCTAGTTAAGATGGCATGTGATTTAGGTAGAAAAGCTAGACCTAATATTAAATTAGGAATATGTGGAGAACATGGTGGAGATCCATCATCCATTGATTTTTGTTATCGTGTAGGACTTGATTATGTGTCTTGTTCACCATTTAGAGTACCAATTGCTAGATTAGCAGCTGCACAGTCAGTAATTATTAATAGATAAATAAAAAAGATTAATAAATAGATAAAAGTCAGATTATTTTCTGGCTTTTATTTTGCTAATTTTTCAATTGTTAGAAGTTCATCAGTCATCATACGTAAAAATTGATAAACTTCCTTATTTTTAATCATTTCATTAAATACATTAAATAACTTAAGTCTAAATAATGGTTGTAATGATAATTCTTCAAAATCATCATAATATAATGGGCAATTATTTTTACCTCTTATATCTTTATGTAAATCTAAACGACCATCTTCATATAAATATGGGAAAAGTGGGTATATAACACATGCAATAGGTCTAGTATTTCTTTTACAAGTCCCAGTGCAGAACAAAGTATTCATCTTATTTGTCTTGACTATATTAAAATCTGTTGTAAGAGAATTTATGTATTCATCTTCATGTGGTAATAAAATCATACCTTTACCATTGTCTTGACAACATTTTTCATTACATAATTCGCCACAATCAAAATATAAAGGTGTTAAGGGTGAAATTTTATTATAGATTTGTTTATAATAAGTTATCCAATTCATAAAGTTATGATACTACATTTAACTATCTTTTTAAATACTATCATCATTAATGAAATTATGATAAAATTTACATAGATAAGAAATCTATTTTTTGCTTTTATTTACATATAGTAAATAATTTTGTAATTTAAATTTACGAAAGGATGACATTATGACTAAAAAAATTCAAACCGATGAAGACATTAAGAAAAAAGCTGTTAAGCTAGTAGTTTGCCATATGAAAAAAAAGTTAGAAGAATTAAATGAAGAAGGACATATTCTAGACAAATGGATTGTTGATATTGAAGCAATTCTACTTGAAGAGGAATTCGATTTACATGTATATCATGAAATGAGAAGAAAGCTAAATGATGCAATTGACTGTGTTTATGATGTCGATCTTCGATACAGATTAAGAGATTCATGGATTAGTATGGGAAAAGCTCTTGATAAAAAAGCGAAAAAATATTAATAAGAAGGGTTAAAATGGAAAACAGATATTCTGAATATATGGACTTCTTATTAGTAGAAACCATGAAGTATAAAGCAACTGATTTACATATTTGTGCTGGAAGCAAACCGTTAATTCGTGTTAATTCAAAATTAACGGATATACCTAATACGGAAATCATGAAACCAGATATGATTAATAAGATAATTGAAGACTATTTAGATGAGAAGAAATTAAATCTTTTAATGGAAAACAAAGTAGTCGATTTTTCTTATTCAAAACGTAATCTTGGTAGATTTAGATGTAATATATATAAGCAACGTGGAACATATGCTATAGCGATTCGTACTTTACCTTTAGAAATTCCTAATTTTGAACAATTAGGTTTACCAGAAATTTTAAAAACCTTTACTAAAAAAACTAAAGGATTAGTATTAATATCAGGAGCTACAGGTAGTGGTAAATCCACAACTTTAGCTAGTATGATTGATTTAATTAATAAACAATATCCTTATCATATAATAACTATTGAAGATCCTGTTGAATATTTACATAAACATCAAAAAAGCATGGTAACACAACGTGAAATTGGTGATGATGCAAAATCCTTCGCAGGTGCGTTGAAATCTTCTCTAAGAGAAGATCCAGATGTTATTATGGTAGGGGAGATGAGAGATATAGAAACCATACAAATTGCCCTAACAGCTGCTGAAACTGGGCATTTAGTTTTATCTACTCTTCATACAAGTGGAGCTGTTAAATCTATTGATAGAATTATTGATGCCTTTCCAAATGTACAACAAAATCAAATTAAAAGCCAACTTTCAACTGTTTTGGAAGGTGTTATATCTCAGCAATTAATTCCTAGAAAAAATAATAATGGCATGGTTCTTGCTTCTGAAATATTAGTTGTAAATCCAGCTATTAGAAATTTAATTAGAGAAGGAAAACATTATCAAATTAATTCATTGATTCAAACTGGTTCAATTAATGGAATGCATTCAATTGAAAGAAATTTAGCAACTCTTTGTAAAGAAGAAATTATAAGTGTTGAAGATGCTAGGTTAAAAGCTCAAGATGTACAACTATTTAATGAATATTTATCTTTAGTAAAATAGGGAGCAAAAATGAAAAGAAAAAAACCATTATCATATGAAGAAATTGCATTATTTTCACGAGAGTTAGCAATGATAGTAAATTCAGACATTTCGCTACAAGAAGGTTTGGACTTATTAATTAATCAATCAGATAATAAACGTGTTTCAGTACTTTGTACTAATTTAAAAGATCATATTAATGATGGTTTGACTCTTACAAAATCAATTAAAAAAGAAGAAGAAGTATTAACGCCTTATTATGTAAATATGATTTCAATTGGTGAATCTAGTGGTAATTTAGATATTATGTTACTACGTATTGCAGATACTTATGAAAAAGATAGTATGATTAATCATAAAATTCGCTCTGCAATAACTTATCCATTAATTTTAACAGTACTTATGTTTAGTGTAATAATTCTTTTAGTAGTTAAAGTAATTCCGATATTTAATGATATTTTAGTTTCACTAGGTGGAGAATTAACTGGTATATCAAAAGCAATCATAAATACAGGAGTATTTATTGGTGAATATATTATTTTAATATCTCTTATACTTATTGGGTTTTATTTAATTTATAGAATAAGTAAATTAATAAATGGCTTTCAAGGGTTTTTTGATAAATTAAAATTATTAATACCCTTTAGAAAAGGTATTGAAAAATATTATTATGCAATAGTCATTTCTCAGAATTTATCTATGTTAATTAGAAGTGGTATTAGTATTGCATTATCCTTTGATATGATTATTCCAATTATTCATAACAAAGTAATTAAGAAAAAAGTAGAAAAAGCTTCTAAAATTATAAAAAGTGAACATGAAATTAGTGATGCATTTGCAGAGTTTGATATGTTTCCTAATATATTTATAAGATTATTTCAAATTGCATTAAAAACTGGCCATTTAGATGAAGTATTACAACAAGCTGCTAGTAAAATGGAAGAACAACTTGATAGAAAGCTTGATAAATTAACAACAGTTCTAGAACCTGCTTTAATTATTATTATTTCATTAATTGTTGGAGTAATTTTATTGTCAATAATTTTCCCTGTTATTGAAATAATGAATTCTATTGGGTAGGTGGATAAATGAAATTTAAAAGAGTATCTATTATATCTTTAATATTTATTACTATTTTTTCATTAATTTTGATATTTTCAATTTCTTCCGTTCATGAAAATTTTCAGTTGAATCAAACTATACGTGTTGAAAATGCTATAAAAGAAGCAATAGTACAATGTTATGCTTTAGAAGGAAGTTATCCACCATCTATTGATTATTTGGCTAAAAATTATGGAATAATTATTAATAGAGATAGATATATTTACCATTATGAGATTTATGTTTCTAATATGAAACCAGTACTTTCAGTAATTTTAAAAGAAGGAGTAAATTAAATAAATGTGGAAGAGAGATAGAAATAATACAATAGAACTTATTATGGTAATGATTTTACTCATTATTATAACTCTATCAATTTTCCTTTTAATACAAGGTGGCAGCAAATCATATGAGCAAATTTTAGCTAATAAAGATAGTTTTGATAAAGCTAGAGTTGCAAGTTCATTTATTAATGTAAAAATCAAACAAAATGACTATAGCAATTCTATTGAAATTGTTGATGATCAATTTGAAAATACTCCTTCTATTAAAATAACACATCATGGAGATGAAGAAGGTTTGTTTACTTATTTAGTATATAAAAATGGTTATTTATATGAATGCTATATAGATGGATTTGATACACCTTCATTGGCTTTTAGTGAAGTAATTGTTAAAGTAGATAATATTTTATTCAAAGATTATAAAAATGGTAAAGGTATAGTTGTATATACAAGTTATATTGCACAAGAACAAGTGATGGAATTACGTAATATCATCACATTTAGGACAAAGTAATGAATAAATTTTATAAATTTGAAAAAGGATTTACTCTTGTTGAGATTATTATTGCTATTGCTGCATTAGCATTAGTATGTGGTCTTGTGTTACAACTGTTTATATTAGCAGGAAATGTTAATGAAAGAGCTACCCAAAAACAACATGCCATTAATGAGTGCGCTAATGTTATTGAAGTTTTACATAGTTTAAATAATTTGGATGAAATTTATACAGATGAGTTTTTTAACGATTCAATAATAAAAAAAGATAGTAATATAATAAGAATTATTCAAAATTACCCATTATATGACATTACAGTTATAACAGAAATTAATAAAAATTCTAATAAGATTATTAAAGTGACAATAAATGCTCAAAAAGAAGAGTTAGATTTACTAGATAATCCATTAAAAGTAACTCTTTTTATGGAGGTGAATAATGAAACTCCTTAAAAAGAATATGAATAATGATAAAGGTGGCGCAAGTGTTGTTGTAGTAATTGTTTTAATGCTATTAATAATCTTAGCATTATCAGCTTTAGTAACAGCCGCTTCAAGTGAAAAATTAACAAACAAAGCACAAAAATGGATTTCAGAGTATTATGTATTAGAAGACATTGCTATGAATAATTTAATAAATTACATAGATAACGAAGACCCTGAAGAAGATAAATTAATAGGTTTTACAACTAAGGTAATAAATGATAAATGGATAGATGTTGAGTTTATGATAATAAATGATGAAATAATCATAAAAAAATGGAGTGAAAAACAAACACCATTTATATATGATACAGGAGAGAAGTTTTTTGATGGACAGTTTGACGATTAGTCAATTAATGATACAATTTATATTAATAAAGGAGATAAATTGAAAAAAGCACTAATATTTAGCATATTGATAATAATTATTGTTATTTCTATACCAGTTAGAGCTAGTGCTGCTGAATATATAATAGATACAACTAAAATTTCAAGTGGTATTATTGAAGTATCCTATGAATCTACTTTGAATACAGTTTATTATTTAAAAGTTATAAAAGGAGATAAAGATATATGGTATACATTAGTTAAAGGAAAAGTAGATCAATTTTCGTTAACTTTTGGTAATGGAACATATACATTTAAAATTTTAGAAACAACGGAAGCTGGGAAGGCTAGAACTGTAAAAAGTATTGATGTTGATGTTTATATTGAGAATTCTCCAGATATTTATCTTAATTCTGTTCAAAATGTTAATTGGAATAATAATATGGATAGTATTGATTATTCCAATGCTATTACCTATGAAACGATAGATAGTTTAATACAAAAAGTAAAAGCATATGAATTAATTATATTTAATTATTCATATGATGATAATAAATTTAGTAATGTTAAATCTAGTTTTTATTTACCAGTTATTGATGATACATTTCACACGCAATTAGGTATTTGTTATGATTTTTCATCCTTATTAGCTGGAATGTTACGTAGTCAAGGTGTGCCTACTAAACTTGTAAAAGGATATGCTAAATTTTCAGGTGATGTATATCATGCATGGAATGAAGTATATATAAATGGTAAATGGTATGTAATTGATACCACTTATGATGCATATTATGTAAAAAGAGGGATTAAAGTAACGATGTTTAAAAATCCTAGTGATTATTCTAAGGTATACGAGTATTAATTTTTAAGTTGTTCTTTTGCCTTGTTTATATGATTGGTTACAGCTTTTTTTGCAGGTCCACCAACTATATCTCTATTATTAACACAAGTTTCTATTGAAATAGCTTCATATATATCATTTTGTATTTGATCTGAGAATTTTTTATATTTTAAAAGAGATAACTGTTCAAGAGTTTTATTTTCTAATATACAATAAGCAACAATCTTTCCAGTTATTTCATGGCTTGTTCTAAATGGGATACCTTTTTTAACCAAATAATCAGCTAAATCAGTTGCATTAGTAAAACCACTTAATGCATTATTTAATAAATTATCAATATTAAATGAACTAGTATCTAACATTTTAGTAAAAATAGAAAGAGACAACTTAACATTATCTATACTATCAAATAATGCAGGTTTATCTTCTTGCATATCTTTGTTATATGCCATTGGTAGTGCTTTCATAACAGATAACATAGTCATTAAATTACCATAAACTCTACCAGTTTTTCCACGAACTAATTCAGCAATATCTGGATTCTTTTTCTGCGGCATTATTGAACTACCTGTACTAAAAGCATCATCTAATTCTAAGTATGAAAACTCTTTTGTAGTCCATAAAATTATTTCTTCAGATAATCTTGATAAATGCATCATAATTAGTGATATTGCAAATAATAATTCTAAAACATAATCACGATCACTAACAGAATCCATTGAGTTTTCAGTAATTGATGAAAATCCTAATAAATCACATACCATTTGACGATCAAGTGGGTAGGTTGTAGTTGCCATGGCACC
>JAUUZV010000061.1 GCA_030592085.1 Clostridia bacterium
ATTCCGACTCTTAGTCCATGGGGGTTAACCTTCTGTCCCATTTATCTTCCTCCTTGCAGTTATGCTTTTTCTCTAAGAACAATTGTTATATTACTTGTTCTTTTTCTAATTCTTGATGCACTACCTCTTGCATTTGGTTTAATCCTCTTCATTGTAGGACCCTGATTAGCATATGCCTCTGCAACATAAAGATTTTCTTTATCCATCTCAAAGTTATTAACCGCATTTGCTTCAGCTGATTCCATCAATTTCAAAATGTATTCACATGATGATCTTGGTGTATGCTTGATAATAGCATAAGCTTCTTCTAGTCCTTTATGTCTGATTAAATCAAGAACCAATTTAGCTTTACTTGAAGAAACTCTTATATATTTTGCACTTGCTCTACCTTCGTCTTTACCAATTCCAAGTGATTTTTTTTCTTTTTTGGTAAGCAGAGGAGCTTTCTTATTTTTTCTGGTTACCTTATGGTATTGCTCCAGTAAAATTTCATTTTCATCGTTAACTGTTTCGTTTGCTACTTCTTTTTTAGCCATTTTTGTCCTCCTTTCCTACTTACCTTACACTACTGTAACTGTACTTGTTTTATCGCCTTTACCATGTCCTCTAAAAGTTCTAGTTGGTACAAATTCACCTAATTTATGTCCAACCATATCTTCAGTAATGTAGACTGGTACATGTTTTCTTCCATCATGAACTGCTATTGTATGGCCAACCATTTGAGGGAATATGGTAGAAGGTCGTGACCAAGTTTTTAAGACTTTCTTTTCATTTTTATCGTTCATTTCCTCAATTCTAGCTAACAGTTTTGGAAACACATAAGGTCCTTTTTTTAATGATCTACTCATTTAGCAGTTCTCCTTACTTCTTATTTCTTCTCTTAACAATATACTTGTCAGATGCTTTATTTTTCTTCCTAGTTTTATATCCAAGTGTTGGTTTACCCCAAGGTGTTACAGGACCTGGACGTCCAACAGGAGATTTACCTTCACCCCCACCATGTGGATGGTCATTAGGATTCATTACTGAACCTCTTACAGTTGGTCTGATTCCCATATGTCTTTTTCTTCCAGCTTTACCAATTGAAATATTTTCATGATCTAAATTTCCTACCTGGCCAATAGTTGCTTTACATTCAACTCTAACCATTCTTACTTCACCGGATGGTAATCTAACCTGTGCATAGTTTTCTTCTTTAGCCATAAGTTGTGCAGAGTTACCAGCACTTCTTACCATTTGGCCACCTTTGCCTGCTTTTAATTCAATATTATGAATTATTGTACCAACTGGTAATTTAGACAGTGGTAAAGCATTACCAATTTTAATATCTGCTTGTGGACCAGATTCAACTTTATCTCCAACTTTTAAAGTATGAGGAGCTAAGATATATCTTTTTTCTCCATCTGCATAATGTAATAAAGCGATGTTTGCTGAACGATTAGGATCGTATTCAATAGAAGCTACTTTAGCAACCACACCATCTTTATCTCTTTTAAAATCAATAATTCTATATTTTTTAGTCGTGCCACCACCTTGATGTCTAACAGTAATTCTTCCATAAGAATTTCTTCCAGCTGACTTTTTCTTTTTTTCTAAAAGACTTTTTTCTGGATCAGTTCTGGTAATGTCTTCAAAAGTAGACACTGTCATAAATCTTCTAGCTGGTGATGTTGGACGAAACTTTTTAATTGGCATTTTATTCACTCCTTATCAGTTACTACTATTGAGCCATTCCAAACTCTTCAATACTTGTCTTATATTTCTTAGCAGAAGCTTTTTCTTTTCCGCCTTTATCTAAATATACTTCAGAAATTGGATCTAAATCAATTTTAACAATTGCTTTTTTAAATTTCGATCTTCTCCCTTGATGGACACCCATTCTTTTTAATTTGCCATCATAGTTCATTGTATTAACTTTGATAACTTTAACGTTGAATAACTTTTCCACGGCTTCTTTTACTTCCGTTTTAGTTGAATCGACAGCTACTAGGAATGTATATTTACCATCAACTAGTTCATCACTACTTCGCTCGGTTATATACGGTCTGATAATAATATCTTCAGGTTTTTTCATTACGCGTATACCTCCTCTATCATTTTAATGGCCTCTTTTGTGACCACGATTTTATTGTATTTAATCAAGTCATATACATTAATTGTATTAACTCCAACTGTTTTTACACCCTCAATATTATTGGCAGATTTAATAACTGTTTTATCATTAGTGTCTAATACTATTAAAGTTGATTGATTATTTAATTTAAGATTATTTAATACTTCTATCATGCTTTTTGTTTTAATTTCATCAAATGTTAATGTATCAATAACAATAAATTCATTTTCATTAACTTTTGTGGTTAATGCTGATTTTAAAGCAAGTCGCTTCATTTTCTTAGGAACTTTAATACTATAGTCTCTTGGTTTTGGGGCAAAAGCCACACCACCACCAGTCCAGTGTATATTTCTAGTTGAACCCTGTCTTGCTCTACCCGTTCCTTTTTGTCTCCAAGGCTTTCTGCCTCCACCTCTGACCTCACTACTGGTCTTTGTTGACTGTGTTCCTTGTCTAGCGTTTGAAAGCTGTGCAACAACGACACTGTGCATGGCAGTTTCGTTAACTTCTATTCCAAATATTCCTTTACTGAGCTCGATACTATCTGTAATCGTTCCGCTCATATTATATACATCTACTTTTGGCATTGCACTTCCTCCTTCCTACGCTTTAACTGCTTCATTAATTATAAGCATTCCATTTTTTGGTCCTGGAAGAGCTCCTTTAATAAGCAGTAAATTTTTATCTCCGTATACCTTAACAACTTCTAAGTTCTGAACAGTTACTTTTTCAGATCCCATATGTCCTGGTAGTCTTTTTCCTTTAAATACTTTACTTGGACTGGATGCTCCACCCAACGAACCTGGTCCTCTATGATAATGAGAGCCATGAGTTTTAGGACCTGTAGCAGTTCCATAACGTTTAACTGTTCCAGCAAAGCCTTTACCTTTTGATGTTCCGGTAACATCAATGATATTACCTACTTCAAACATGTCTGCAACATTATATTCTTTACCTACTTCAAATGCTGTTACATCTTCTACTCTAAATTCTCTAAGTACTTTTTTAGGTGTTATATTGGCTTTTTCAAAAATACCTTTCATTGGTTTGTTAGTAGCATTTTCTTTTTTCTCTGCATATCCTACTTTTACAGCACAATAACCATCTTGCTCCATAGTTTTAAGTTGCACGACGGTGATAGGTCCTGCTAGTACAGCAGTTACAGGAATAGCCATTCCTTCTTCAGTAAATACCTGAGTCATTCCAAGTTTTTTACCCAGTATAAATTTTTCCACTTTTTTATTACCTCCTCGGTTATTGGTTCATCAATTAATTTTCGATGAACATGACCATAAATTACAACTTGATTTCGATATCGACACCTGCGGGTAAGTCTAATCTCATAAGAGCGTCAACTGTTTTTGGTGTAGGTTCTAAAATATCTATCAGTCTTTTGTGTGTCCTCATTTCGAACTGCTCACGAGAGTCTTTATACTTGTGAGGTGCTCTTAATATTGTAACAATTTCCCTTCTTGTGGGAAGTGGTACAGGACCTGAAATCTTTGCTCCTGATCGCTTAGCTGTTTCAACAATTTTATTAGCTGATTGATCAATTAGCTGATGGTCGTAAGCTTTAAGTCTGATTCTGATTTTCTCTTTACTTGCCATTATTTCCTCCTTAATTCTTTACCAGCACGATTTCTGTACACATGGCCGGGTGTTTCTTTCACCCTATATTTTTTACCCAGTTTTACTGGGCATTAATAACGTAAATGCACAGTGACTTTGCCGCCCGTTTTCTTGAATCGGACAATCTCCTTTGAAGTGACCTACCTTCCAAGTGGTAGCAATCTCCAAATTCATAGTCTGTATCGTCACAGCGAGAATAATTATACACCAAGTATTTAGCTAATGCAAGGGTTTTTGTAAAAATAAATATTACATTATTTTACAACGATATTATATCAAAAAAAGTACTTTTTTCTTATCTAATCCATCAGCTTCCAAAGCAACTAAATCTACTAATTTTTTATTGGCTATATTAACAAAAACACCTCTATCATTAAGTCAAACATAAATTTCATTTCAATCCCTTAAATTATAGTTACCTATATAATTAACATCACTAAATACTCATCAAACTTCCAACAATGATATCAAAGGAAGCTGGTATTCTTGGATATAGTCCAGCGCTAGGAAAAAAAGTTAATTCATTAATATATATTTTTTGATTAACAACATATAAATCAACTCGCATAAAGGGATATCCTTTTGAGAGTTCATTTGACAAATCAACCATTTTAGATAACTGTAACGGTTGTTGATGAGATGCTTTTTTATGTGTCTTATATTTAAATTCGCAAGGAATCCAGTCACAGTAATAGGGCGTAACAAACCATTTTTTTGTAAGAGAATTATATTCTACAGCATTTACGTGTTTTGCCTGCCCATTAAAACAATAAAAGTTATAATTTGTTAGAAACTCATCTCCTTTATTTTCTAAATATTCTTCAATTATTATTTTTCGCTTTATATCTTTATAGACCCATTCTCTTGCGTAATCATAATGATTGGTTTTCATCCATTTATTAACTTTCTTTTTAGTAGCTTCCATATCAATTTTTGATTTATCTTTCACAATAATATTAAACCGGCAACCATGATTAGTTTTTAGTACAAATTGCGTAGGAAGTGTAGTAAAGTCAATGTCATCAAATGTGTCGTATATACCATGAATTTTATTTAGGTACTGTGTATAACCTTTGTTACTCAAATAATCTCTGACTAGATATTTATCAACAAGGGTTGGCATTTCATCGTTTCTGTAATACAAAATGTATTTTAATATTTTTTCATCAAAAGTCTTAGCGTTTTTAATATGTGGAAATTTTTTATAAAATTTAAAATAGCGTAATGAAAGGTAAATTTTAGAGGGAATAATTTTTTTCAACTTTTTAAGTATCCTCATTATATTGCATCTACCTTTCAATTAACTATTATAAGGTAAAATATATAAATTGTACGAAAAACTTTACAATTATTTTTTTTTCGATATAATAAATAAATATTGCGGAAATACAAACAGGCAGAGTAGATTTTTGAGCGTTAAGTGCCATTAGAACGGGAAGTTGTCTAGTGGACGAAGGATATAATTCGCGGTTCATTGATTGCATTCCGCTGCCACCTAAAGATATTCTCTTTATGTGGGTTGCCATGAAAGAGGTTTTTTTATGAAAAAAACTAGAACTTTGGTAATCACATCATTACTAATAACCCTAACTGTAATTCTTACTAGATTTTTATCAATTAACACTAGTTTTGTAAGATTAAGTTTAGAGTTCTTACCTATAAATGTAGCATCTGTTTTATTAGGCCCTATAATTGGTGGTATAACAGGATCAATCGCTGATATCATTGGTGCAATATTATTTCCATCTGGTACATTTTTTCCAGGTTTCACACTCAGTGCTTTCATTACTGGCTTTATTTATGGATTAATTCTATATAAAAATCAGATAACGGTTTTAAGAACTGTAATAGCAGTTTTTATCAAAGTTATTATTGTTGATTTCATTTTAGTTACAATTTGGTTAATAATTATTTTCAAAGTCCCACTTGATGCTCTATTAGCAGCACGTTTATTCAAATGTGGTATTATTGTACCTATAGAAATAATATTGATTTACTTTGTTGTAAAACCTATAAAAAAATTCTACAAACAAGAATATGGTGGTAATCTAAAATGAATAAGCAAATAAAACCAAATTGTATATTAATCGGCGCTGCAAAGAGTGGGACTACTTTTTTATATAAGTTATTATCGCAGCATACTGATATATGTGTTCCCAAAGCAAAAGAAATGACTTTTTTTACAAATGATAAAAGATATATTAACCATGTTAAATTTTTAAAACATCAGTATTCACACTATACTAACGAGAAAATAATTTTAGATAATACACCAGAATATTTATTAAAATCATATTGCGCAAAAAGAATTCATGAATTTTCTGGTGAAAGCACAAAATTAATTTGTATATTGAGAAATCCTGTAACAAGAGCTTTTTCACATTATAAAATGCTAGTCAATTCATCTTTAGAAAACCAATCATTTTATGAGGCAATAAAAGATGAGATAGAAATGATAAATTATGGTAGACCTACTTATAGGCCTTTTAAGAGAGTAGCTAGAGACTATATTAAAAGAGGTTTATATTATGAAAGTTTAAGTGAGTTTTTTAAATATTTTAGCAAAAAAAATATTCACATAATCATTTTTGAAGATTTTATAAACGACCCACAAAAAGTATTAAATAAACTTATTCTTTTCTTAGAAATAAAAAATTATTTTCAATTTAATTTTAAAACTAGCAAAAATCAATATATCTATACTAAGCCAACGTTTTATAATAGATTCATATATATCTTCATTCATTTAATGAAAAAACTTAAGATTAATATAACACATGATACATTAATTAAAATTAGAAAATTTACAAATAAAATCTCTTATGGTGAAAAACCAGAATTAGATGATATTTCAAAAAAGTATCTAACTAATTATTTTAAACAATCAATTATCGATTTAGAAAAACTTATTAATAAGGACTTAAGCATCTGGTATTAACTGTGTTATTAATTCATACTGTTTTTTTGTATCTGAAGATATATGAAAACCATGCATTAATTCAAGAACATGTAAAGCCATAACTCCATTACATTTATTTAATGTATTATTTTTTATTGATTTCACCATATTAGAAACACCTAGACCACGAGAATTTTCCTTAAAATGTAAATCGTTATCTACTACTTCCCACTCAGCACTTCCTTTTTTCATTAGAATCTCACCATCAAAGCTATTAGGATCAGGAACTCTTAATGAACCTTTAGTTCCATGTATTTCAATATTTGGTAAATGGTGTCCCCATACATCAAATGAAGTTATTATATTTCCTATAGCTCCATTTTGAAATTGAATTAATCCAGTTACATGTGTTGGCACTTCAACTTTTATAATTTCACCATTCTTTTCTTTACTAGTTATTACTCTTGAATCAAAAAACTTTTTAGTCATACCCATAACATTTTTAACAGGACCTACTAAATTCACTAAAGCAGTTAAATAATAGGGTCCCATATCAAACATGGGTCCTCCACCTTTTTTATAATAAAACTCTGGATCAGGATGCCATGATTCATGTCCATGGCACATCATATATGCTGTAGCAAATACTATATCTCCAATTTCACCTGCAGTAATTATATCAATACATTTTTGAATACCTGCTCCTAAAAAAGTATCAGGGGCACATCCTAACATTAAATTTCTTTCACTTGCTATTTCAACTAATTCTCTTCCTTGTTCAAATTCTAATGAAAGTGGTTTTTCAACATAAGTATGCTTATTAGCTAACAATGCTGCTTTACATATGGAATAGTGAGCATTTGGAGTAGTTAAATTTAATATAATATCAATTTGTTTATCAGCTAACATCTCATCTAATGTTTGAATATTCTTAATCCCATATTTTTCACTAGCTGTTTTGGTCTTATTCTCATCTAGATCACAAATTGCATAAACATTTGTATTATCAAACATGTTCATTAGATTTGTAATATATATATGACTAATCGCACCACAGCCAACTATGCCTATATTTTTCTTATTCATAATAAACCTCTAAAACATTTTTTCTTCATTAGCAAATTCCTCATAAGTTAGATTATTTGCTAAAGCGATATCTTTACCCTTGGCAGCCCATAAAAATCCATTTTCCATTAATTTATATGCTTGCTCACCATCAAAAATATCAGCATGATGTCCAAGAGAGTTATAATATACACGGCCATGCCCCCATTTTTTAGTCCAAACAACAGGAACATCTACTTCCTTGTTTGATGAATTATACCAATTAACTGATGGGAATCTAGTAGTAGCTAAGACTTCAATACATGGATCAATATGAACATAATACTGTTCACTTGTTACTTTAAAATCACTAATATCTTTAACTATGGGTGATGAGGAGTTCTTTATATTAACGGTATATGTTACTTTATCGCTTCCAGGATGAGATACCCATTGTCCGCCAGTTATAAATTGCCATTCAGTATTTTCTCTAAATGAATCACACATTCCACCATGACATCCAGCTATACCCGTTCCATTACCTATTGCTTTAGAAATATTTAAAACATATTCATTATCAATTTTCCCCATGGTCCATATAGGAACAATTAAATGAAGATCTTTAATTTTTTCATAGTCTGAAAATACATCTAGAGTATCTGAAATTTCCACTGAAAAATCATTTTTTTCTAATATCTTTTTAAAAACTTCGCTCACTTCCTTCGGCTGATGGCCACCCCATCCTCCTTGTACTATTAATGCTTTTCTCATAGTTACTCCTTCACAGCTTTTTCACAATATTCTCGTAATAATTTCACATAGATTTTATAATTTTCCAATGATACATCTGGTGGTGTTTGATGATCAACAGATGGAATATATCCTCCCATTTTCATAACTGGTAATATTCTTTCAAATTCATCTCTCATGGCCTGTTCGCCATGCTTCATCACCATTTTATCATAGGCTCCAATAATCTTAAAATCAGGATGATTTTTTCTTAAATTAGCTATATCAACTCCCGCTTGTCTCTCAAGTGGTAAAGCCCCTTCAATACCTGCCCTTTTTAACCATGGAATCATAGGTTCTAGTTGCCCATCAGTATCAATCAATGGAATTATGTCGTATTTTTTAAGTACAGGTACAACCTGTTTGTAATATGGCAATAAGAACTCATCAAATTGTGCTTCTGAAAGCATAGGTCCTAAATTATATGACATATCTTCTGCAAACGTCATAAATTCAGGTCTCAATAATTTACAAAATTCTTCAATTAGAAAAATATTATAATCTGTTAAGTCTTGATTAATTTCATGCATAAGTTCTGGCTCGTCGTAAAAAGCATATAAATGATCTTCAATACCAAACAAGGTTCTAGGAAACCAGAAATATCCTTCTAATGTTAACCATACTACACAGGCACCTTTATCATGGGTAGCTATTAAACTCTCAATCTTTTTTCGTCTTATTTCTATGGCATCTTTACCATATAAGATTGGTTTTAATAAATCATAACTTTTCTTTCCTGATACTTTTTGTTCTTGTACACTTAAATTACGAAAAGCAGTTGTTTTTGGACTAATCCAAAATTGCCTAAACATATCTAGGCCTAAATATTCTCGTAATTCTTCGCTTGGCATTTCTTTAGGAACCCCTTCTTCTCTGAATCGAGTAAGGGTTTTATCCCACCAACCAGCCCATTCCATCATAGGTAAGCGATCATCAACTGGTAGAAAATTAAGAGTATTCTTTACACGTTCCACATGATTCATAACATCCTCCACTATATTGCAAAGTATACTATATAATTTTAGGTAAAGAAATACCCATTTCCTGCGAAATGGGTATTTAAATCTTTATATATTTTTTTACTTTTCTAAATAAGTACTAATAATAGTAGTCATATCATCTTCGGTTACTATTGATAACTTATTAATTACTTCAGATAATGGTAAAATCTCTGTGCTTAGGTATTGGGTTTCTTCTAAAGTTTCATTAATAGTTGTTTCATATGCACTACTGTTACTAGTTAATGCTAATAGTTCAGTTAAGCCATTGTTAATAATATAGTTATTATCATCACACGGAATGATACCAATAACAGAATCAATAATTAAGTTATTAGAATGATTGGTTAATTTAGATTTCACATCAGTTGAATATAAATCTAAAAACACTATGTATTCTTGACCTACCTGAAGGTTAATAGCTTCAGTCATATAGTTACTAATAGAATGAAATGATAATGCTTTTATTCTGTCACCATCATTATATAATTCAGAATTATCAAAGTATAATTCAACAATATCAAAAATGTAAGCAGTTCCTAATTCTTCTCCACCACCATTATCTTTAGTAATAGCACTAACAATAGCTATTCCTTCATTTGGAATAATTTTTGCTACCAAATCTGCTTGTGCTAATAATTGTGCTTCTGTTTTTACTGTATCTTCAGAAAAAGTTATTTCAGTTGATAAGTCATAATAAACTTCTCTAGTAAATTCTTCTTTACTTTTTGTTGTACTACTACAACCAGCTACTAAAATTAAGCTAAATGCAAGTAATATAATGGTTATTTTTTTCATATTGTACTTCCTTTCAAGTAGTAGGATAAGCCTATTGGCACCTACCTTTGACATTATATAGTAAAACAAAAAAAAATGTTAGTAGAAAAAACTAACATCTTATGAACTATAGTGCTAAATAGTTATATATCTATTAATTACATTAAGATATACATCAATTATGATCCATATATTTTTTTAAAAGCAAAGAAAAGACACTTCATTAAAAAAGTGTCTTTTCATATAATTCCGGCAGAGACCTATTTTCCCGGGTCGTTACCAACCAAGTATTTTCAGCACTGTAAATCTTAACTTCCGTGTTCGGGATGGGAACGGGTGTGTCCTTTACGTAATAACCACCGGAAATGCCTTTGATACTGCATATCCGTTTTAGAAAATTTCATCATCAACTAACCAATTACAATTTAGTTTCCACTATCATAAAAGGTCAAGCCCTCGACCTATTAGTACCAGTCAGCTTCATATATTACTATACTTTCACATCTGGCCTATCAACCACGTAGTCTACATGGGGTCTTACTCTCTTAAAGAGATGGGATATCTCATCTTAAAGGAGGCTTCACGCTTAGATGCCTTCAGCGTTTATCCTTTCCAAACTTAGCTACCCAGCTATGCATCTGGCGATAC
>JAUUZV010000236.1 GCA_030592085.1 Clostridia bacterium
AAAGTCCTAAAGTATTTGGGTTGGTTAACATTAATCCTGCAACTTCATCTGTCATTATTTCTTTTAAATCATCAACATCAACTAGTCCTTTATCATTGGAATGAACAGTTATTACATCAAACCCTGATATGGCTGCGGAGGCTGGATTTGTTCCATGGGCAGAGTCGGGACAGATTATCTTTGTACGCTTATAATCATTTTTAGCTTCATGATAAGCTTTTATCATCATTAATCCAGCCATTTCCCCATGGGCACCTGCTGCTGGCTGTAGCGTCATCTGATCCATACCAGTAATTTCACATAACAGTAAATCAAGTTCGTATAAAACTTTTAAAGCCCCTTGTGTGGTATGCTCTGGTTGATAAGGGTGTACATTAGTAAATCCTTTCAATCTGGCAATATCTTCATTAATCTTAGGATTATATTTCATTGTACAAGAACCTAGTGGATAAAACCCTTGGTCTACACCAAAGTTTCGTTGACTAAGCTGTGTAAAATGTCTAATTACATCAACTTCACTTACTTCAGGAAGAGGTGCCGCTTCGCTTCTTATTAATTCTTTTGGCAAATAATTTTCAATTGGTTTTTCATTAATTAGGGTTGGTGGCAGAGAAAAAGCACAACGTCCTGGATGTGATATTTCAAAAATCAATTTTTTCATATTACTTCACCTGCTACTTTCACAAATAAATCAATCTCTTCTTTCGTCCGCTTTTCTGTAACTGCTACAAGCCATAATCCATTACCTAGATTATAACCTCCTAAAAATCCATTAGCTAATAAGTGTTCATTAATTTCTTTTACATTTGCTTTACATTTAATTACAAATTCTTTAAAAAATGGTTTATCAGATACTTTTTCAAATAATCCAGTAGCAATTAATTGTTCATATGTATAATGAGCATTAACAAGGCAGCGTTTAGCAATATCTTGTACTCCCTGTTTTCCAATTACTGATAAATAAATTGTTGCAGCCAAAGCATTAAGTGCTTGATTTGAACATATATTTGATGTTGCTCTTTCTCGTTTAATATGTTGTTCTCTAGCCTGTAGTGTTAAAACAAATGCTCTCTTTCCTTCTGTATCAACAGTTTGACCCACAATTCGTCCAGGCATCTTTCTAATTAATTTTGTTGTTACTGCAAAAAAGCCAAGATAAGGTCCACCATATGCTAACGAATTTCCTAATACTTGTCCCTCACCTACAACAATATCTGCACCATTTTCTCCTGGAGGTTGTAATATTCCTAAAGATAATGGGTCTGTATAAACAATTAAGAGCCCTTTAACTTCATGAACAGCTTCAGATAATTGTTTTAATTGCAAAACTTGTCCATAGTAGTTTGGTGTTTGCACGCATATACAAGCAGTTTGCTCATCAATGTCATCCATAATAGTTTCCAATGATGTTTGTACAATATCTACTTCTCTATATTGTAAATAAGTAGAAACTACTTGTTTAGCTTCTGGGTGAATAGTATCTAATAATAGAATCTTCCTTTTTTTGCGCTGTGTTGAAGAAGCCATTGAGCAAGCTTCAGCTAATGCTGTTGGACCATCATACATAGAAGCATTACAAGCATCCATGCTTGTTAATTGACAAATCATTGTCTGATACTCAAAAATAGCTTGTAACATTCCTTGTGAGATTTCTGGCTGGTAAGGAGTATATGAAGTATAAAATTCTTGCCTACTTATCATATGATCAATAACTGAAGGAATATAGTGATCATATGCACCTGCTCCTAAAAAGCATACATGATCATCTGTGGTTTTATTTAAACTAGCTAATGAGGAAAAGTATTTAATAGTTTCCATTTCACTTAGTCCATTAGGTATATTTAGTGGTTTTGTTAATTTTACGTCATTAGGGATAACGTCAAATAATTGTTCCACATTCTTTACACCAATTGCTTGCAACATTTTTTCTTGTTGAACTTTGGTGTTAGGTATATATCTTGACATTATTATTCCTCTTCTTCACAATATTTTGCATAAGCTGCTTCATCTAGTAATTCATCGAGTTCTGATAAATCACTCAAAGTAATAACAGCAAGCCATGCTTCATATGGTTCCTCATTTACTTTTTCAGGTTCATCATCTAATTCTTCATTAACTTTAGTAATAACTCCTGAAAGTGGAGAAAAAACATCTGCAGCTGTTTTAACAGATTCAACAGTACACATTACTCCTCCTTTTTTGATTTCATCATCTACTTCTGGGATTTCAACAAATACAATGTCGCCTAACTGTAATTGAGCATAATTAGTGATACCAACATAGGCATCATTTCCTTCTACTTTAATCCACTCATGTTCTTTTGAGTATAATAATCCTGGTACTAAATTCATTCTCTATTCCTCCTTTATTTTTTATATTTCTTTTTATAAAAAGGTTTTTTAACTACCTTAGCTTGTTTAATCTTATTTCTAATTTCAATATATATTAAGGTGTCTCTTTTTCTAAATTTACGATTAATTAATGCTAATCCAAGATTTTTTTGTAAACTAGGTGAAAAAGAACCACTAGTAACAAATCCTATTTTTCTACCTTGTTCGTCAAGTACA
>JAUUZV010000046.1 GCA_030592085.1 Clostridia bacterium
ACGAGAGAAGTCCTCCAATTATTGATTTTGTACTTGTTAGAATTTTATTAAATTAATTATATGGGATTTCTCTTTCTATGTATATCCCAAAACCATTTTACACTATCGCCTTTTTGGTGTACTTGTTTTACCATAAAAATAATGCTATGATAAAAATAGGAAAAAAGTGTAAAACCTGGAGGTAATATTTTGAAAAATGTAGGAATCGTAAGAAAGGTTGACGAGCTTGGCAGAATTGTTGTTCCAATTGAACTTAGAAGATCATTGGGTATTGGCGACAGAGCTGAAGTGGAGATCTATCTTGATGATGAAAATGAACGAATCATCTTACGTAAACATCAACCAATGTGTGCATTTTGTCAAAGCGAAGAAAATATCATTTCTTATAAAAATCAATTAATCTGTAAAAATTGTGTTATTGAAATTGGAGAAGAAAAATAATTATTATTTATTAATAATTGAGTAAACATCACGTCTTGACATGTTTTTTTCCTTTGCAATCATTCTCATGGCATCTTTTCTTGAATAATTTTGTTCCAATAACTGTTTGTATCTTATATCAACAGGTATTTCATTATTTATAGTCGGAGCAGTAGAAATTCCACCTTTAATAATAATAACAAATTCTCCTTTAGGTGTTTTGCTCTCATAATTATCAATCATATTCTTAAGCGTTCCCCTAATAACCTCTTCATATATTTTTGTTATTTCTCTTACAATTGAAATTTCACGCTCTTCTTCAATATACTCTGCTAAATAATTTAAGGTTTTTAGTAATCTATGGGGAGCTTCATATAAAATTATTGTTTTCTCTTCAATTGCTAATTTTTCTAATTCACTTTTCCTCTTCTTATTATCAGTAGGTAAAAATCCAAAAAATGAAAATTGAACTGTTGGTAATCCTGAAATCATTAATGCAGAAATAACTGCAGATGGTCCAGGAATAACACTTACAGTTAAACCTTCTTCATAAAATCTTTTTACAAGTTCTTCTCCTGGATCAGAAATACCTGGACACCCTGCATCAGATACAAGTGATATAATTTTGCCTTCTTTTGCAATAGCAATTAATTCTTCTCCACGACTTATTTTATTATGTTCATGGTAACTCATCATTTTCTTTTTTATTTCAAAATGATGTAATAATTTACCTGTTTGTCTTGTGTCTTCACAGGCAATAATATCACAATTTTCTAGTATTTCTAATGCTCTTGGTGAAATATCACCTAAATTTCCAATTGGTGTAGCTACTAAATATAACATTATTTTTTCTTGCATCTATACATCTCCAATACCTCTTTTGTGTATTCACCATTTTTTTCTCTTATTACTAGGTTTTTCTCAACTGTAAGAAAAGGTTTACCATACTTGCTACCAGTTATGAGAAAAAGATTAGGTTTTTGATCATCATAAGGAAGTACAAATGTAATTCTTTTAGGTTCAAGTTGGTGTTGTCTCATAAGCATAACAGTATCTATTAATCTCTCTGGTCTATTTACCATATGTAATTGCCCTTTATCTTGAAGTATAAAAGAAGCTGCTTTAATAAAATCCTCAAGCGTTCCATTTAATTCATGTTTAGCAATAGCTTTTTCAACTTTTTCATTAATAATCCCAGATTTAGCTTTTTTATATGGAGGATTACAAATTACTACTTGTGCTGTTTGTGGTTTTAATAATTTTTCAATATCTCGAACATCACCTTTTATAATACTAATCTTCTCTTCTAGATGATTAAATACAATATTACGTTCTGCTAGCAAAGCATTTTGGGCTTGTAATTCAATTCCAATAACTTTTAAAGGATTATATTTTCCACATAAAAGTACAGGTATTATTCCATTACCTGTACCTAAATCAACTACATTAGCATTCTCTTTAATCTTTGCATATGATGTTAATAATACAGCATCCATTCCAAAGCAAAATAGTGATGGGTCTTGAATTAATTTCAAGCCTTTTATCTGTAAATCATCAATTCTTTCATGCTCATAAATCATGCCAAAATTATACCACATATAGTATTTACTTGTTAATTTTTATGAACTCATAAGTAGCTACATGTTGAAGAAATGCAATAACTCTATCAAGTGGTTCTATTGTTTTTATGCTTACGAATTGTGCTGATTGATTAACTTTATCAATGTAAGCTAATTGTATATTTTCAATTAGTATTCCCACATCTTTTTCTAATTCAAAAGAAATCTGTTCTTCTGCTAATAAGGTTTGTAACCAGTCTAGTTGATATTTCTCTAATTTACCTATATCAGGAATAAAATATAAGTTTGCATAATCGTTTACAGAAAAATCGTTTGCATTAAAATTTTCACCAGTAATCTTTAGTGATAAAAATATGAAATTATTACTTGAAATTTCTGTTGTTATATCATTACTTGTGAATATTTCACCTTGTTTTATTTCTGCAACAGTAATTGAATTAATAAGTTCATCTTCAGTTAATAATGTTAAAGGTTCTTTTGAGTAAATAGTTTTTTTTACAAAGCTATTGTCTGTAATTACTGATTGTTCAGCAATATCTTGTGTTGCCACATAAATAATTTGTAGTTCTTCTTTACTTCTACTATTTATTAATAAACTTTGAAAAACAGTAAGAATTAAAGATATAACTATTGCCAGGACTAAGTAGATTTTTTTATTCATATAATTACCTATCTATTGGAACTTCCACATCTAAATGGATATGGATAGTACTTTCTTGTTGACTATTAGCAATACGCTTGTAACGAATTGTAAAATATAGATGAAAATAAGCATATTGTGAAGTAAATTGATAAGGACAAGTTTCACTATTTTCATAAAACCCAAATGAAAAATCATCTAATGAATATGAGCTATCACAATTTTCATTCAACCTACTATACACAAAGTTATTCACCATATTTATATCTTCAATACTAAGAGTACCTTCAGCCAAACTTAATGTATCTAATTGGGATACGGCTGATAACACAGCCATATCCCCAACTTCTTCAAAGTCATGTATAATTATTTTTACATGTACTTTTTCGATCATCACTGTAAAGATTGGTATCAAGATAAATAGCAATATAGCTGTAAGTAAAATAACTTGATTAACTCCTGTTCCCCTATTTTCTAATCTCTTCACTAGTGAATCACCTTTCTAGCTACAGCACTTTTTATAAATACCATTTCAAACTCTTTTTCCTCACGAGAGAATAATCTGTTAATTGTACTAAATGAAAATACAGCAGTTATGTGTAATTCCATCTCACTTCCAAATTTAGCTGATGACGGCGCACTAATTGATATATCATGAAATCCTTTTGCTGTTAGTCTTTCTGTCAATAATGCATAATCACTAGTATCAAAACCTGATTGCATCTCCATTTTCACAAGAAAATTTCTACAAATATCTTTAAATTCTAAATTTGCAGATATTGGGACAAACATCTCAACCATAAATACTACTAAAAAAAGAGTTATAACTAAAATTATAGCTGTAACCACAACACGTTCTCCCATTTTATATTATTGGGAAAATACTGGTAGAAATAGTTGTGTCAAACCAACTTTGCATATCTGCTAAAATTCCTTCAGAAAAACTTCTGAATCCTGGAATAACAACAAATGCTGCTACCAATAATACTGCAACAATACCAATAACTTCATATAATCCGAAGCCTTGATTGTTAGTTAGGTAACCTTTTACCTTTTTAATTATTTTTCTCATTTTTACCTCCTTCTATGAAAAAATACTTTGAAGTGCATCTTGCACATCCATGTACATGGGGACTAAAACCATAATGACAATAATAGCGCATAAAATCATTGTAATTAACATACTCTTTGTCTTTATACTATCTGTCTCACGTTGTAAGTAAGAAAAATACCTATTAAACATCATTTTTTCAAGTCGCTTTGTCATTGATCTATCTCGACTTTCAAATACAATAGTTTCAATAAACATTGCAAAATTACTCGCTTCTTGGCTACGTATATACTTTTTAATTACTGATGCAGCCATAGCTGGGTTTAAAGATAATTGATATGCACCACACGCTGTTATTAATACTTTTCTTAATTCATCATCAGAAACCACATCATATAGATTAATTAGTGCATCTCTAGGTAGAACTCCTGCATCTGTTTGATTTACCATATATTTATACAATTTGTATGAATTTTTGCTAAATTGTTTTTCCAATGCTTTTTTCTTTGTTAAAATTATTATTAGTATAAGAAAATACAAAATAATTAAAAGTAAAAATCCTCTTATAATTCCTTGAGAAAAACCTACATACAAACAACCTAAGGGAATTACAACAATCATTACTGAATAAGTAAAAATATCCTCCTTTGACACACAACCAAATTTAATTAGTAAATAATCAAAGTGTAGTAATTCTCCAAATGACTGCTGATGTATCTTTTGATATTTAAAGCAAGAAAACTGTTTTATAATTATGTAATCAACTAACCACATTGCAATGATAATATTTAATAAAAAACGAATCATATTTTCATCTACTTTCTCACCACGAGTAATGTTGCTAAAGCATACATTAGACAAAAAAGTCCAATAAAATTTTGACCTAAGTTTGTACCCAGATAAAATGACATAACTCTAGAATCATTGCTAATAAACCAAACTGCCATTACAATTACAAAAAACATTAAGCAATAAATTGTTATTTGATCTCTAAATGAAGAAATTTTCCTTTTGAATAATTCTTCATCAATGGCAAAGTATTGTTCTTCTGTACTTTTAAATAGCGCTGACAGGTCGCCTCCTTTTTTTGCTGAAAATCTTATATTCTTAACTAAATATTTTAAATTTTCTCCATAGGCTTCTTCTTCAAGTATATTTAGTGCTTGATCTATTGACATTCCTGTATTAATTCTAAGATATGTTGTTTTGATATTTGCTTTAATTGGATTTTTTAAATCACTAAAACTAGCTTTTTTTAAGCAATATATTAAATCATTTTTTAGTAAACTCCACTTTGACAATACCATAACTAATGATGTTACTTGTTGTTGTTCTTTGTTAGTTTGGTACTTTATATATATATCAAAAATAATAAATGGAAATAATGATGGCAATACACTAATCATTAAAGAAGCTAATAAATTATGTAATATTAGAGTAATTGAAATAATACTAATTCCATATATAATCAAACAAAAAATTATTAAATGCTTTTTTGATAGTACTTTCTTTTTTTGGCGTTTATATAATGTCCAAAATTTTGCTACTTCATTTTTAAAACTTAAACCATAAAAAAAACAAAAAACTGAAGCGTTAAGAATTAAAGTAGTTATATTAATCTTTAACATAAAGCACCTCTAAAGGATGTTTAACTATTTTTGAAACTTGACATACTTTTTTTACTTGGAAATTTTTTAAAAAAACAATAATATCAATCCCTTGTGTTACCATTTTATAAAGAGATTGTTCGCTTTCAATTGTATAATGTGAAGCTGCTAGTGAAACTATTCGTTGTAGGCAGTCTTCTGCTTGATCACTATGAATTGTTGCTAGTACCCTATGCCCAGTACATGATGCTTTAATAAAATCATAAGCTTCAGCACCAGTTATTTCACCAATGCAATATGTATCTAAAGACATAGTTAATCCATCTTTTATTAACATTTCTAATGTTATACTATTGCCACCTTCTGAATCTCTTTTTACTCGTTGCTCAATACAGAATTTTTTATCAGGATATATTTCTGCGTCTGACTCAACAATAAGAATACGTTCCATATCATCTATTTGATTTATTAATGCTCTTAACAAAGTTGTTTTTCCAGATGCACCTTTGCCACAAAATACTATTGATTGGTTTGTTTTAATCTTGTTAAGCAAAATACTAGAAGCTTCTTTAGTTAGCATTTCTTCTTCTATAAGCTGCTCCATAGTATAACTTATTCTACGATGCTTTCTTATACTAATAGCTGGACCGTTAATATTTCTAGGAGGAATTGACACATTAATACGTAACCTTTTTTGTAAATCAGCAACTCTGCAATGAGAGTCATTTTCATTTAGAATTCCTCCATTTCTTATTGCAATAAGTTTACAATAGGTCAATAAAGCTTCTTTGTGATGAAAATCTATATTAATTGGTTGTCTAATTCCTTTCTTCATTATTGAAAATTCATTAAATGCTGTTCCGTCAATATCTGAAATATCCTCATCTTCAATATATGGTTGTAATAGACCATAACCGAACATTGCATCAAAAATCTGTCTAATTATTTTTTCGCGACCAATGGATGCAAAAATCATATCTCTATCAATTAGTCTAATAATCTCATTTCTAAGAATACTGCTTTTCTCATCATCATGATTAGCGTTAATAACAATATCAGGTTTTGATGATAATATTTCTTCAGTAATCGCTGAAATCATCTGATTTATATTAGCAGTACCATGTTGATATTCACGTGCTCTATCATAAAAGGATAATGGATTTTTAAGTGTTGAAACTACAGACATATAATATTTTTATATTGCCAACTGTTTAATCAGCTTGACATATTTCCTCCTTATATTTTTTTCAATTTTCGTCGCATAATTATTAGCAGTTGCAGTAAGCATGCTTCTTTTTTTGCTATAAGGTATTACTCCAAGCCAATTAGCTTCAATAGCTTTGCTAGTAATGGATTGCCTGATATGGGAATGATAACTATTGAATTGCACTACAAAAAATCTGCTTCTTGATAACTGTTGTCTTCTACATAAAAAATCAATAATAGCATTATTTTTTCTAATATCATTTATTCCATATTGAACAGAAAAAATAACATAGTCAGCTAAATACATGGATTTGATATTCATGCTATCGTAAATATAATCAGTACAGTTTATTATTATTACTTCATAATCGCTTAAATGTTTTGCCATCAAAGTATCAAGAAAAGACTCATTAAAATTTTCATAACCTTCAATGTCTACACGACATGGTAGTATACTTAAATTCCCTTTAGGGTAAGGTTTGTACAGCTGTTCGTTGTATTCAAATAAGTAATCTTGTAAGTATAACTTGCATTTTTTATGATTTATTAGATTATCCAATTCTCCTGAAAATATATTAGTATCGATTAGCAGCGTTTTCTTTTTACAATACTTTGATAAAACATGAGCTAATTCACCAGCTAACATAGAATTCCCTTGTATTGATATTATTTTATTTGAATGTCTAGCTATATTTTCTTGATTTTTCGAGGTTATTTTATTTAAGTCATTGATAATCTGACTAGTTGAAGAATACCTTTCCATTGAATTTTTCTTGCTACATTTTTCAATAATAGAAAAAAGCTCATGATAGTGTTGCTCTGATTGTATTTTTTCAAATATTTTTTTCATTTTACCAGTTAACATATAATATGCGACTAATCCTAGTGAATAAATATCTGATTGAATATTTTTCTTTTTTCCTAATAATCTTTCAGGTGCTATAAAATTACTTGTTCCTTTTTGATTAGTAACAGATGCAAAGTCTATTAGATATACCCCTTGATCATTAATAATAATATTTTCTGGTTTCACATCCCCATGTATAACTGCATTAGGTTGTAATGTGTGAAGGTATTGTAATATATATAGAATTTTTTTTAATAATTCAGTTGCTTCTTCAATTGTAAAAGTATAACTGGATTCAACAAGGTCTTTTATAGTTTTTCCTTCAATTAATTCAAGAACAATATAGTAGCTTCCCATATCTTCAAAAACATCATACACATGAGGTAAACCTGGATGTTGTAAGTTTTTAAGTACTTCAAATTCTCCCAGATCTTTACCTTTATTTTTTTTTATTTCTTTTATAACTTTATGATTACCAATTACTTGATCATGACATAGAGAAACCACACTGTTAGCTGTTGCTTGTAATATGCTAATAATCTTGTATCTCTCATTTATAATTCTAATAATATCACCTCTCAAGTAAATATTACCATTATTTGTCATATTTATCAAGATATATTTACATATTATGTAATTTTTAAATATACCCTTACTATTCTAAGTAATATTACATTTCCTCTTCAATTTCTTATACACCACTTTTGTCAGAGCCAATTCTTTTGATTAAACCTTTTTCTTTTACCACCTTTATATTTCTCTCAATATAATTGCTTCTCTGTAGTAATGAAACAATAACAGGATTTCTTGCTATACTAATTTTCCCAAAATTCTTAATATTAAGACCTCAAGGTAATTTTGTGTTAACCAAACAAAGATATCCACAATTGTGGATATCTCTGTTAACTAATGTGGATATGTTAATAACTATTTTATTACTCTAGCTAAAGTAATAAATATAACTTTTTTACACCCCGTTGAAATCAACACTTTTTCACATTCTCTAAGTGTACTTCCTGTTGTTGTAATATCATCAACTAAATATATAAGATCACTTGAAATAAACTTATTAATTCTAGAAAATGCATCAATCAAATTACTTTGTCTTTCTTTTATGTGTAACTCTTTTTGAAAAGATGTTTGTTTTATTTTTTTTAATAATTTTATACAAGGCATATTTAGCTTTTTCGCGAGTACCCTAGCAATAACTTCGCTCTGATTGAATCCTCTTACACCAGCAATTTTGTTATGTATAGGAACATAGGTTATTATTCCCTTCTTCATGTCTTGTTTCTGTAAGAGTTCTCCACAAAAAGATGTAAATCTTTTCAGATATACAGGTTTGTTATATTGTTTTGCTTGTAATATGAAAAAGTCTTTTTCTAATTTATAATCTAGAAAATAATATAGATTATGAATTTTTTTCACAGTAGCTGGTAATATTGTGCTGCATTCAGAGCACAATCCACCTAATAATTTATCACTTTCTTTTTGACAAAAAAAGCATTGATTAGAAAATAAATACTTTGTAAGATTCATTAATAAAACCTCATTTTAGATTAGTAACATTTCTAATAGCCCAGAATATCGTTTGCCAACTTCAACGTTATTAATCATCCTTCTAATTATATTATTATCCCCAATCAAATATATTTGTTTTTTAGCTCGTGTTACTGCTGTATAAAATAAATTTCTATTTAATAATGCTTCATAGGCATTATATAGAGGAATAATTACACAGTCATATTCACTCCCCTGACTATTATGAACAGTAATGCTATAAGCTAGCTCAAGTTGATCTAACTCTGCAAACTCATAAGTAACCATTTTTTCTTCTTCAAATATTACATTAACTGTTTTATCATGTAAGTTAATTTCAGAAATTACTCCAATATCTCCGTTATAAATTCCAAATCCTTCTTCTGTCTGATTCCTATAATATAGATTATAGTTTTTTCTAATTTGCATAACTTTATCATGTTCTCTAAAAATTCTAGATGGAAACACTTTTTCAATTTTACTTGTGCTTTTTTTATTACAACTCTCTTGCATGACTTTATTTAAATTAATTGTACCTAATATCCCTTTTTTACTAGGGGTAATTAATTGAACATCACTATTTGTTTTACTTAACTGCTGATATACATTCAAGACTTGTTTTAATGTCTCGTCATTTCGTTGACATGAAATATTAATTATCTCCTTATTATCATAAAACTGTTCTGTGAATTTTCCGCTAATAATATCTTGTGAAAATTGAGGAATTAGACTAAACTCTTCTTGTCTGTAGATTTTTGTTAATAATGAATATGGTACTTTTTCCGAGTTTAGTAAATCGCTTAAAACTAACCCAGGACCAATTGCTGGTAATTGGTCACAATCACCAACTAATACTAATCGTCCACCTGATGGAATTGCTTTTAAAAGTGACTGAAATAGTAATATATCTACCATTGATACTTCATCAACAATTATTACATCACAATCTAATGGGTCATGTTCATTTTTCATAAAAACAGTTTCCCCTTGACTAGCCATCATATCTACCTCTAATAAGCGATGTATTGTTTTAGCTTTGAAAACACTATACTGTTCCATTTTTTTAGATGCACGTCCAGTAGGAGCTGTTAAAGAAAATTTTAATCCCATCATAAATAGTGTATCAATTAGTACTTTAATAATTGTAGTTTTACCAGTACCTGGACCCCCAGAAATTATACTTATACCACTAAATAGTGATTTCCTAATAGCTAAAATCTGATCATCGTCTAGTGTTAAATGCATTTTATCCAATACAGTTACTAATCGTTCTTCAATAATTTTACTATTGTGTGAATAGTCAAGTTTTAGTAAACTTTTTATTTTATTAGCTACATATTCTTCTGCTTGGAAATATTTTGGTAAATATATTTTTTCATGGTCATTTACTAATAAATCACTATTAAAGCACATTGTTAATTCTGTTCGAATAGCTATTTCATCTACTCTAAGTTTACTTGCTGTATGTGTAATTAATTCTTGTAGTGGTAAGTAAGTGCTTCCTGATTGTGCAGCTTTTAGTAGTACATATTCAATCCCTGCAACAATTCGCTCAGGTGCATCTATAAGCATTCCTAAAACAGAAGCAATGCGGTCTGCTTGTTTAAAAGTTAATCCCACTTCTTCATTACATAATGAATACGGATTTCTATTAATAATATCTATTGTTTCATCTTCATAAAATTGATAAGCTCTAAATGCATAATTAGCATTAATTCCATGTTTTGAAAAAAGAAGAACTACAGCTGCTAGATTTTTTTGACTAGCAATGCTTTCACCAACTTGCATAGCTTTTTCAGTAGATATTCCTTTTATTGTTGCTAACTGGATAGGATCATTTTCTATAATATAGGAAGTCTGATTACCAAATTTTTCAACAATTCGCAATGCTGTTTTTTCACCTATTCCTTTTACAAGACCAGAAGCTAAATACTTTACAAGTGCATCATTTGTATCAGGTAATTGTCTATCAGCTTTATTGAAGCCAAACTGTCTGCCAAATGTTTTATGTAATACCCAATTGCCAGATAATTCAACTAATTCTCCAGCACGTGCTGAAGGAAGTATTCCAACGCACGTAATTTGTGTGTTTTCTTGAAGCAATTTAAAAACGGCATAGCCGTTTTGTGCATTTAGAAATATGACGTCATCTATGTATCCTGTAATTGTTATTATGTCCATCATCTATTGATATACGTCCAATCGCGAGTCATCTATCACTTCCCCATCTCGATCAAAAGCATAGATACTAATAGGTACATGAGAGTTCCTTAAGTATATCACAATTGTTCCAATCAACAACTGTTTTTCCTCACTAGTTAAAGACAAACTATCAGGATTTAATTTGCTATTATCAGTAAGTAATATTGCAGGTGTTAGTACACCTGTTAAACTACTTTGTCTAATAATTATTCTTTTTTCAGATACAGGGTTAATTACATTATGAGCATTATCATTGTCATTTGAGCCAATAATACTACCTTCTTTGGCTAAATCAATTTCTAACTGTTTTGATAACGTTTCTTCATTATTATCTTCACTAAAAAAAGAAGTATCTTCATAATTTTTTATTTGATTATTAACAAAGTAATTTACACTTCTTACATTAGTTTTCAATACTACATCCATAGCATTTTTTGTTACATTATTATATACAGGAATTGCAATTGCTACTAAAATTCCAATAATTACTACAACAATTATTATTTCGATTAGTGAAAAACCATGGTTATTATTTCTAATACCAATCACTCCTTTATAAAAGTTTCGCTATTTTATCTGCTACATCTGTGTGTTCCCAAGTTAAGTTTAAGTCATCTCTTCCAAAATGTCCATAGGAAGCTGTTTGTAAGTATATTGGTTTCTTCAGTTTTAGTTTCTTAATAATACCTTGAGGTGTTAAATCAAAGAGTTCTCTAATTGCCCTAATAATTTTATCATCAGAAACTTTTGCTGTCCCAAAAGTATTAATATTAATAGATACAGGTTCTGCTACACCAATAGCATAGGCTAATTGAACTTCGCAACGATCCACTGCACCTGATGCAACAATATTCTTTGCTACGTATCTAGCAGCATAAGCTGCTGATCTATCA
>JAUUZV010000002.1 GCA_030592085.1 Clostridia bacterium
AACCCTAATGGCTGTTATTCAATTAAGTAATGGTGTTTTGAATATGTATTGGATACTTAGTGATTCTCTTACAACACTACAACAATCAATAGCTGGTAGTGATCGAGTGATGGAAGTTCTTGATAGTGATGAGGAAATAAATGGTGAAGTTATAGAAACTATAGACTCTACTAAACATGCTATTAATATAAGTAATGTAACATTTGCTTATCAAACAGGAGAAACAGTTATAGATAATATTTTACTATCTGTAAAAAAAGGGCAAACCATTGCTCTAGTTGGTGGTAGCGGAAGTGGAAAGAGTACATTATTTAAATTATTACTTGGTTTTTATAAGGTTGATAGTGGTGACGTTAAAATATTTGATAATCCAGTAAATACTCACATAGAAAGTATTAGAGAACAGATTGCTTACGTGCCTCAAGTTAATTACCTTTTCTCTGGAACTATAAAAGAGAATATATCATATGGTAAAAAAGAAGCAACAACAAAGGAAATTATAAAAGCTGCAAAAGCTGCACAGGCTCATGACTTTATAATGGAAATGACAGAAGGATATGACACATTAGTTGGAGAAAGAGGCTCATCTCTATCTGGTGGACAAAGACAACGTATTGCTATTGCTAGAGCCCTAATAAAAGATGCTCCAATTCTACTATTGGACGAAGCTACATCTTCACTTGATAGTCAATCAGAAAGCAAAGTTCAAAAAGCAATTGATGAATTGATTAAAGGACGCACATCAATAATTGCTGCACATCGTTTATCAACCATTAAACACGCTGATAAAATCATTGTTTTAGAAGATGGATTAATTACTGAAGAGGGAACTCACGAAGAATTATTACTTAAAAATGGACGATATGCTTATTATTATCAACTACAATTTAGAAAAGAAGTTTCTGTGTAATTATATTATTTAGCGTTTGCAAGCATTAGTTTAATTCTGTTTTCTTGATTTATCTTTGTGGCACTTGGATCATAATCAATTGACACAATATTTGCATCTTGATGATTGTCCTTTATTTTTCTAATCATTCCCTTACCAACAACATGATTTGGTAAGCAACTAAATGGTTGTGCACAAACTACATTATTAATATCCATATGAATAAACTCAAGCATCTCAGCTGTAAGCAACCAACCTTCACCCATTCTATTCCCTTGTCCAACATATCCTTTTACTAATTCTTTTAATTTGGAAAATCGTGCTACTTTTCTAAAGTCACTATTTTTTTCAATAGCATCAATCATTTCATCTTGCATAACAATAAATTTATCCATTAGCCATTTAGTAATTTTATACTTTATTATTTTTCCACCAAATAATTCAATATCAACAACTCTGTTATCTGCTTTGAAAATTAGAAAATCCATTAATCCTGGAACAACAACTTCACAATCCTCATCTAATAAAAATTGCTCTAAATTATTATTTCCTAACCTTGCATATTTAATATATATCTCACCAACAATCCCTACTTTTTTCTTATATACATCATGTTTTTTTATTGCAGCAAAGTCTTTAACAATTAAATGTAAATTACTTTTTACTTTCTTGTATTGGAGGTTTCTACTCTTTGTAAACTCAAGTAAAAGCTTTTCTTCCCACTTATGTACCAATTTATTACTTTCCCCTTTATTTACTTCATAGGGACGAACTTGATTAAATAGCCACATAAGCATATCTGCATAGGCAACAGAATAAGTCATTTTTAGTACCAATGGCAATCCTAGTTTAAATCCAGGGTTTTTTTCAAACCCTGATAAATTTAAAGAAATTACAGGAATATATTCAAGGTTATTATGTTTTAAAGCTTTTCTAAGTAAGTGTATGTAATTACTAGCTCTACATCCACCACCTGTTTGTGTAATCATTAAAGCAAGTTTGTTTTTATCATACTTACCACTTTTAATAGCTGTAATTAATTGACCAATAACTAATAACGCAGGATAGCAAGTATCATTATGAACAGCTCTTAGACCCTCTTGTACAATGTCATTTCCTTCAGTATCTAATAATGCAGTATCATAACCTTCTACTCTAAATAACCCTTCAAGTAAAGTAAAATGAATAGGTAACATAGTTGGAAGCAAGACTTTATATTCTTTTTTCATTTGCTTTGTAAAAATAATTCTATCGTCTTTTTTCTTAGCCACGTTTACTCCTTTTATTTTCTATAGCTGCTAATAAGCTTCTTATCCTGATTTTTGCAGCTCCTAGATTGTTAATTTCGTCAATTTTTATTTGTGTATAAAACTTATTTCCTTTTTCTAGTATTTCTCTAATTTCATCTGTGGTAATGGCATCTGTTCCACAACCAAAAGAGACTAATTGAATCATCTCCATATCAGGTTGTGTTGTCACATAAGTTGCTGCATTATACATTCTAGAGTGATATGTCCACTGATTTAAGATACCTAGTGATTGTTTCTTTATGTGATGAGATATACAGTCTTCTGTAATAACTACACAATCATATGTTATTAATAAATCATCAATTCCGTGATTGATTTCAGGATCTATATGATAAGGACGTCCCGCTAAAACAATAATTTGCAAATTATTCTCGCGAGCATATGTAATTGCTTTTTCACCTTGGGATATAATAAATTGTCTATACTTCTCATAAGCTGTATATGCAATCTTACATGCAATTTTTATTTCTTCCTTAGTTACATTGAATTTTTCATTAAAATACTCAAAAGCTTTCTTTTCAAAATCTTTTCGACGATGAATTCCAAAATATGGCATATGATACTCTACTTCTTGTAATCTGTGTACATTTGCGCTTAATAGTTCAGGATAGTAAGCAACAACAGGACAATTATAATTATTATCTCCAATTTTTTCATCAAAATTATATGTCATACAAGGATAAAAAATATGCTTTATACCCTTATCTATTAATTTTTCAATATGACCATGCATTAATTTTGCAGGGTAACATACGGTATCTGAGGGAATTGTATGCTGACCAAGTGTATATAGTTGCCTATTAGAAATTCCTGAAATAATCACTTCAAATCCAAGTGATGTCAAAAATCCATGCCAGAAAGGATGGTTTTCATACATGTTTAAACCAAAAGGAATACCAATTTTTCCTCTCCTACCTTTTTCAGGAACAAGTTTTCTAAGATAATTACTTTTTTCTTTAAATAAATTAGGATGTCTTTTTTTAATAGTATTTTCATATGGTCTTTCACATCGATTACCTGATATATATTTTTTATCACTACCAAATTCATTAATAGTTAATGGACATTTATTTGTACACAATTCACATGTTGTATTGTTTGTTGTATGTTCAAAGTTAGAAAGTTGTTCTAATGATATTAGATTCCCTTTTTTAGGGATATTAGCTTTAGCATATAAAGCAGAGCCATACGCACCCATTAAACCTGCAATTTCTGGACGAATAACTTGTCTGTCAATTTCTATTTCAAAACTTCGTAAAATACCATCATTTAACAGTGTTCCTCCTTGAACGACAATCTCTTTTCCTAAATCATCAGCAGAATTGGCTCTAATAACTTTATATATCGCATTTTTTATAACACTCATTGCAAGACCTGCAGATATATCTTCAATTGATGCACCTTCTTTTTGTGCTTGTTTAATTGATGAATTCATAAACACTGTACAACGGCTACCAAGATCTATTGGCTGTTTCGCAAATATAGCTTTTTTCGCAAAATCTTTTACCTCATATCCTAATGCCTTTGCATATGTTTCAATAAAAGAACCACACCCAGAAGAGCAAGCTTCATTTAATATAACACTATCAACTGAGTTATTTCTTATTCTGAAGCATTTAATATCTTGGCCACCAATATCTAAAATAAAATCAACTTTCTCATTAAAGTGTTTTGCGGCTAAATAATGAGCAAAGGTTTCAACTAAGCCATGGTCTATTGAGAAGGCTGTCTTTATAATATCTTCACCATAACCAGTAACAGTACTCGCCTTTATTATTGTTTCTTCATTTTTTTCACTTAATAGTTTTTGTAGTTGTTCTTTTATTACAATCACAGGATTTCCATGATTTGATGTGTAGTATTCATATAATATTTTATTATCTTCTGATAGTAACACTAGTTTTGTAGTTGTACTTCCAGCATCAATTCCTAAATATGCATTTCCTTTATACTCACCTAAAGATTCTCTTGGAACTTTTGTACTTTGATGTCTTTTTAAAAACTCATCATACTCTTGTTCATCATTAAATAAAGGATTAAAAGTGTTAGTCAATTGATTATCAGAAACTTTATGTCTTATGCTTTCCATTAAATGATCAAAGAATATAGGTTCTTCATTAGCTGCATACATAGCCGCTCCCATAGCTACATAATATTGTGCATCTTCTGGAAACATTGCATACTCTTCATCTAATTTAAGACTAATGACAAAGCGTTCTCTTAATCCTAAAAAGAAAGTTAAAGGACCTCCTAAAAATGCTACCTTACCTTCTATAATTCTTCCTTGTGATAATCCTGCAACAGTTTGGTCAACTACAGCTTGATAAACACTAGCAGCAATGTTTTCTTTTTTAGCACCTTGATTTAATAGGGGTTGAATATCTGACTTTGCAAAAACACCACATCTACTGGCAATAGTATAAATTTTATCATGAGACTGACTTAGTTCATCTAATTCTTCCATTGAAACATTTAACAAAGTGGCCATTTGATCTATAAATGCACCAGTTCCACCGGCACAGGACCCATTCATTCTAAACTCAAATCCGTTGGTTAAAAAAATTATTTTTGCATCTTCTCCACCTAATTCAATGACAACATCACAATCTGGAATTTTTTCATTAATTATTAATTGGGTAGCATATACTTCTTGTACAAAAGGAAGTTCACAATCTTTAGATAACCCAAGTCCTGCTGAACCAGTTAAACAAACATATAATTTTTCTTTTTTATTTATAAATTGATTAACTACAGCCAATAATTCAATGGTTGTTTTACGAACTTCAGATAAGTGTCGCTGATACTTTTTATATACTATTTGATAATCTTTATCAAATAGTACTAATTTAACAGTTGTTGATCCAACATCAATGCCTAAATACAAAAGTCTCTCCTATCGATATAATATATTAGAGTATACCAATTGTAAAAATCATAGTCAATGAACAGCTGTTACATTTTGTCAAAAAGAAGTAATAATTTCTCTTAATACTCTTATATATACTATAAAATATATATAATTTTTACTTTTCGTTAAAAGGTGCTAAATGTTTTTTAAAATGTTCTTCTAAGTATGTATTATATAAATCTATATGTAAAAGCAGTGTTTTATTAAAACGCTCTTTATATTTGTCTAATACAGAACCAAAGGTAACATGAAGCACTTGCCTTGCATCAAAGTTTGAAAACAATTCAATATATTCATCTACCTTTGGTAGATTATCTAATTTTGCAGATACATGATAAGTAGCTTTATCTGTCAAATATCTTTGCTTACAAAATTCATAGATTTCTTTAAAGAAAGGTTTGTCAACTGTTGCAATTACTTTTAGTGCTTCTAAATAACTAGTACCTGCTGTTTTAACATGAATTTTGTTATTTGTTCTAAGAGCAAGTTCGTTATAGATACTAAACTTATCACTTCCTGTATGTATTGACAGTTTATATCCACCAATATAATTCATGATTCTCACATGCTTTTTAAGTTGTTCATTAAACTCTTTTATATCACCAATATAATCTACACCCTTTTCAAAACTACCCACAAATCGTGGTGCTATGCTTATAAAAGGAACATTACTTTTTCGCAATTCTCTAACAATGAAAAAATGCTCAAATGGTGTTGTTGCTGAAGTTGTTTCATCAACGGACATTTCTAAATCAAATTTTTCTAATTTTTGTTGTAAAAATAAGGCCATTTCCTTAGCATGTTTAATAGCTTTTCCATACTTAACTTTGGCCATTAGTACTTTTTCCTCAGTAATATCTAAATCTAAAGGATTTTTTAATAATAAATATTCGTTGACTAAAGATTGATTATTTCCAACTTCTTTTAACTCACTTATTGAATATTGGTTAGCTTGATTATTAACATAATCACTTGGATCAATAGTATAAAAAGTAAAACCTGCATTTATAAATGAAATAAAATCATCCTTCTCTTTAATATGATCAGCATCTGCTCCCCAAATTTCATGATAACCACTTTCAAATATTTGCCACATAGCATCATCTATTACCTGTTGTGGAGTTCTCCCTGTTCGCTGGTTTTCTCTTACTGATTGCTGAGCGAAAACAGGATAAATCGAAGTTCCCTCAACTGCACTAATATGACCACAGGTAGCATATCCAAGTCTGTCTCCAAATCCAAAAGATGTATTCATTGATAATGGCTTTGGTGTTAACCATGGAAAAATTTTTCTTACTTGATTAGCATTTTTTTCTGTTAATGGAGCAATAAAAACTTCATCTAAATATTTTCCATCAAATCCATCATGACTACCAACAATGCACAAATGCTTTGTGTGGTCAATTATACCAATATAGTAATTAGTGTTATTATAACTTGCTTTTGATTTCTTAAAGATAACCATAAAATCCTCTTTTATTTATTATTTTTCTTTATTCTACAATTTTATAAATTATTATTCAATAGATTTATAAGTAGCTAGTAAGAAAATTAATACATCATCTTCTTATAAAGAGAGTGTAAACTTCTATAAATTTTCTGATAAATATTATGATAGATTCCATCATAAATTTTCGCATTTTTTTCATCAGGATAAAATATCTTAGACTCATGAACCATCTCGTTTACCGCTTGTTCAAAAGAGGAAAACTTTTTAAGTGCTACAAATCCTACAATTGCCGCACCTAACCCTGATGTTTCATATGTCTGTACTCTCTTAACTTGACGGTTAAACATATCTGCAGTAATTTGTGCTATACCGTCACTTTGTGAACCTCCACCTGATAACATAATCGTTTTAACTTTAACTTTGGATTTTTTTTCAATGGCTTTTACACCTTCAAATAGTCCATATCCAATTCCCTCAATAATTGCTCTGTAAATATGTATTCTCGTATGAACATCACTAAATCCAATTATGGATCCCTTTGCTTCAGGTGTTTTAATACCACTACCCCAATAAGGTTGTAATATTAATCCTTCACTTCCAGGAGGAACTTCACTTAATCTATCATTTAATAATTTCTCTGGAGTTGTTCCTAAATCAATTGCATCTTGTGTTTCTTTTTGAGCAAATTGTTCTTTAAACCATGAAATCATCCAATACCCTCTATATATCTGAATCTCAGGATTGTACTTTCCTGGAATAGCCGCCATAAATGGTGGAATAAAAGGAATTGCCTCATAATACTTACTTGATGTAGTTTGTACTGAAGCCTGCGAACCAAGAGAGATACTAGCTACATCATTATCCAAACATCCTACTCCAATGGTTTCACATGCTTTATCGCTACCTGCAGATATAAATGCTAACCCCTCTTTAAGTCCAGTAACTTGGCTTGCTTGTTTGGTAATTTTACCTGTTACTGTTGCAGGGTCTTTTAATGGTATAAATTTATCTCTATCTATTTGAAAAAACTGAGATTTAATCGAATATGGTTTTTCCCATGTGAATCGTTTATGATCAAATGGAACATGACCAACTTGGTTAGATGCATTGTCAACTAATTCTCCACAAAGCAAATAATTTAAATAACCTGATAACATTACATAATCAGTTGTTTTGCTCCAAATATCCGGTTGATGCTTTTCAATCCAATGGCCAGCACAGGATATACTTAATTTATGTGCAGTTTCATACATTCCAACAATTTTTGTAATAACATTATAATACCATTTCATTGGTTTCATCTCTTTAAGTTTACGTTGATCCATCCACACAATAGCAGGTCTAAGGACTTCATGGTTTTTATCTAAACAAATGGCTGTATCTCTTTGTGTTGTTAATGAAACTCCAATAATTTTATCAAAAGCTTCTCTATTTTCTTTTTTAAGTTGGTTTGTAACACGACATAAACTATCCCAATAAATTGTGACATGTTGTTCTGCATATCCTGGTTTGTCAGAAAAATATGGTTCAAATGTTTCTTTTACTTTATGAATCATCTTCCCTTTACTATCAAAAATAATAGCTCTTATACTCTGTGTTCCACAATCAATTGCTAAGATATATTCGTTCATTTTTTAGTATCTCCTTACTTTGCTATTCTTATCATAGACATAAATATGTCCCACCCATAGTATTCCTCATGCCCTTTATGTTGTAAAGTTTCTGTTGTTAGCTTTTCAATATATTCTGTTAACTCATGCATTTGCTCTTCAGTTAAATAGGCTATCCCATTCTTAAAACTACCATTTTGTCTAAATTTTTCTTTACCAACTGGTAATTCTTTAAGTCTATCAATATAGTTATCTTTAATCTTTCCAAACTCATTTTCTACCATTGAATATATTTCATCTGTAATTTTACTGTCATGACTTCTTTCAATCCTAACACCACAATACGCAATTTTCATGTATCGTGCTACAATTCCATTAATAGTTTCTGTATGATCTAGGGATAAAAATGAAAATTTCTCAAGCACTTTAACATGATAATGAACTTTAGACGGTGGCTCGCCTAACATATCTGCAACCTGTTTTGCAGTCATAGGTTTATTTGATCTTTCATATACTTTTATAATTTGTTGACGGTAAGGATCTTGAAAAGCCCTTATTTCCTTTAATGTTTTTAAAACTAAATCATTTTTCATCTTCAACCTCTAATAACATATCTTTCCTCTTTAAATACCCAAATCCAGTATAAGCCATAATACCTGATATAAGCAAGACGACAGCAAAAATAAGAGTTACAATATACATATCATTTTTCTCAAGCATTCCTCCATATACCATTTGACCTAATGGAATACTAGCTGTTGCCAATGTGGCTAAAACGCCATTAACCCTACCTAATATTTTTCCAGGTACTAATTTTTGTTTTGCTGTTCCAATTGTAATATTTGTTATAATTACTAAAGCAATTATAACAAAGAATAGTGTTGTTAGTGAAATCCAAGATGCTGTATTTGATAAAAATCCTGGAATTGAAATTACAGAAACTCCAAATAAAATAAAAGCTGTTATGGTCAAAGCAAAAGACATCATCTTAGTGTAAGTTATTTTCTTAACTAAACTAGATGCTAGTATTGATCCAAATACTGCACCTACCATAATTAATGAACCACTTAATCCATAGATAAAATCTGATACACCAATTTCAGAACGCAATCTAAAAGGTAAACCAATACTAAATATTGGGCTAATTGCTGTGTTTGCTATAACTGCAACAAAAGCAAATATAACTAACGTTGGTGTTTTTATAACATACATAAATCCTTCTTTAAACGATTCAAAGAAAGACAAATCACTATTTTCTTCATGATGGGATCTATCAGGTTTTATAAACATTTCGCTTAATGCTGATATTAGATAACTTATACCATTTATAATCATTAATATAAAAATACCCCATGCTCCATATAATATTCCACCTAGTACAGGTCCTAAAATAGCAACCATACTAGAAACTAGTGAAACACTACTATTTACTTCAACTAACTCTTTTTTCTCTACAATATCTGGAATAATTGAAGTAATTGTTGGCTCAAATACAGAAGCTACAACTGCAAGTAAGAATACTAATATATATATTGCTGTCATAGAGAATTGTCCATTAATAAAATATATAAGAGCAAATGTTAAAGTAACTACGCCACTAATGGCATCTAAAATTACAATTAACCATTTTCTGTTAAATTTATCTGCAATAACTCCACCAAAGGGGCCAAAAATCAATTGAGGTATCATAGCTACTGCTAAGACAGAAGCAAATTTAACCCCTGAGCCAGTTACATCTAATACATAAAGAGACAATGCAAAACGTTGTAGCATACTACCAAACATTGATACCATTTGTCCCGAAATTAGTAACAAGGTATTTCTTCTAAGTAATACTTTGATATTCATCATATTCTCCGTTCAATAATTTTGTACGTTAAAATAAGTATAACGTTGATATATGATTATTGTCAATAAATTTTTATTTTATTTTACTGCTGGTAAATCTAAGAAGAATCTTGTGTATTCTGCCTCTTTAGTATTAAAGCTTAATTCTCCATTATGTTCTGCTACAATTCCATAACTAATTGACAAACCTAACCCTGTTCCTTTAAATTTGGTCTTTGTAGTGAAGAAAGGTTCATACATCTTATTTTGAGTTTCACGTGTTATTCCAGTACCATAATCTTCAACTGTTGTTCTTATCCAATCTTGATTGTTTTTTATAAATTTTTCACAAGAAATAATTAATTTTTTATTTTCATTAAATCCCTTATATTTTTGGTTTAGCGCGTCTCTTGAATTAGTCATTAAATTCATCAACACTTGTTGTATTTGCTGACTTCTACAGTCAATACTTGGTAAGTTTTTATTTATATTAACTTCAAGAATTATTTGATCTTTTTTTATTAGCATTCTTATTAATAACAAAGTATTCTCAATTATATCTTCTATTCTTGCTTTTGAATGATATTTAGTATCTTGTCTTGAAAATTGTAAAAGGCTTCTCACTATTGATGACACCCTATGTGTTTCAAGTATAATTTCATCTGCATAACCTTTTATTTCGCTATTATCAAAGGTAGAATCTACTATTAATTGACTATAATTCATAATACCATTTATTGGATTATTTATTTCATGGGCTACTCCACTGGCCAATAGTCCAATTGATTCTATCTTTTGTTGGTTTCTTATAATCGCTTGTGTTTCTTCTTTTTCCTTTTCTAATTTAATTCTAGCTGTTATATCTCTAATAACCCCTAAAACCACAGTAGGATTACCATCTTTATCATAATTACATTCAGCTTTTGAGTGTACATATTTTATCTTTTTTGATTTTTTGATAAATATTCTATACTCAAGATTATACTCTTCTTCTTTTTCAATAAGGTTAATTAGTGCTTCATGTACTCTGTTTTTGTCATCTTCATAAACAAAGTTTTCAATTTCCTCAACAGTAATAACTTTTTGATTATTAACTTCAAATATATTGTAAGCTTCTTCAGATGCCCATATAGTTTCCTCACCAATTTTTATTTCCCATGATCCAACTTTAGCCATTTTTTGACTTCTATTTAATCGTTCTTCACTTGCAACTAAGTCTACCTCTGTCTTATGCTGCTCCGTTATATCTCTAATAATAGAATATAATAATTTTTGTCCTTGTACCTTTGCTAAACTACTATTTACCACTACATCTCTGATTTCTCCTGATTTAAGTTTGTGTTTAAATTGAAATTTACTTCGCTTCTCTGTTAAAGCACGTTTCATTTCAATATCTATTTTTTCTTTTGATAATATATTAATTTCATAAATCTTCTTTTTAGCCATTTCATCAAATGTCCATCCATAAAAATCACAAGCTGCAGGATTAGCAAGTTTAATATCTCCATTCATTGGATTTAGTAATAACATTATTGAATTATTATTTTCAAACATACTTCTAAATTGTTGTTCAGATTCAACAATACTAATTTTTTGTGAGGTTTTTTCTTTCATAATTCTATCCCTCTTTTAAAGTGTAATTTTAAACTTTATTTAATTTCAATTATATTAATGATTTTGAGTAATTATAACATAATTATTTTCAAAATCGAAGGAAACAGTCACCAACTGTTCTTGATAACGGTAAGTAATATTATCTTCAACAAATGAATAATTGTCTTTATCGCGACATTTATCAATATAATAATTCATTGCTTTATCTAAATCTTTACTTAAATAAATATATGTAACTTGCCCTATATTTTTATAACTTTTACTAATTAATTCATCAGTATCATGAACTTTAGGAACCCATCGCTTACTCCATTTACTTTCAATAAATTTATCAATTTCTAGATTACTAGTCATGGGAATTTCTATAAATGTATTAGTGTATCCAGCTTCTTTGTATACTTCAAATTTAAAGAAGGTACCATCATCAACATATTCTCCACTTAATTTTAGTCTGTCCCCTGAAAACCCATCTAAAAATTCTCCAATTAATAAGGCATAATAATATAAGACATCAGGAAGTGTATCTTCTGTTCTAGTCATTATATTATAAAAATAACCACCCTCATCATGTAATACTTCATTAAAAATGATTTCATCATTAGAATAGTATATAAAGTTTTCTACAGGGTTAAAATCTGTAGCAAGTATATTTGTTTGACTACACCCACTTATATTAAGAACTAATACCAGCGCAATTATTAAAACAATTAATTTTTTCATAAATTTTCCTCAATCCATATAATACTATTTTACCATAAAAAATAATTTTTCAAACATTGTATTTGCTTTTTTTATCAATTATATATTACACTTTACATAAAGTGAGGAAATATTGTGGAAATATTGGTACCATCTTCAATTGATCAAACAAAACAGCCTTCATTGTTTTATAAGGCATCTAAAAAAAATATGCCATTATTGGTAATTTTACATACATGGAGTTATGATCGTTATAATCAAATTAACGATTTTTTACCATATAAAAAAATAATAAATTGGAATATGCTTTTTCCAGAATTCAGAGGTCCTAACTTGCTAAGTAATCATATGGGACATCAAGCATGTGGTTCGCTTTTAGCTAAACAAGATATAATTGATGCAATTGATTACATAAAAAAGCATAACAATATTGATGAGGAGCAAATAATGTTAGTAGGAAGTAGTGGAGGAGGTCATATGGCTCTTCTAATGGCAGCATATAGACCAAATCTTTTCTCTTTTATTATTGCAAATTGCTCTGTCACTGATATTAATAAGTGGAGAAATGAAAACACAGAATATACTAAACATGTTGAGCATTGCTTATGGGGATCTCCTAATAAAGATAATATTAAAGATTATGAATACCGTTCTCCAATTTTTCATGTAAAAGAAATTGCTAAAGCAAATTTAAAAATAATTCATGGTAAATATGATCAAAGTGTTCCTTTTTCTCACTCTCTTGATTTATATAATCAAATTGCTAAGGAAAACAATAAATCTAATGTTACTTTAGAAATTAACGAATTAACTCATGAATGGGTTATTAGTGAAATTATTGAAGACTTAAAAAAAAGCACTATCGTAATTTCAGATAGTGCTTCTAGTATATCTAAATAAATTTATTTTTCTAACATATCCACTGCTTGATCTAAATAGTTATGATTAAACTTTTCAATTTCTCCTGTATCTGCTAGTTTAGCAATAACAGGATCAATTGGCATGGAGGTTAAGTGAGGAATTTTAAGTTCTTTGCAAATTTGAGTAGTTTTAGATGGTCCAAATAACTCAATTTTTGTATCACAATTTGGACACATAGCATAACTCATATTTTCTATTGCTCCTAGTACTTTAATATTCATTTTATCTGCCATATTAAACGCCTTTTTCACAATCATGGAAACTAATTCTTGTGGTGAAGTCACTACTACAATGCCATCAACAGGTACAGATTGAAAAATAGTTAATGGTACATCACCTGTTCCAGGAGGCATATCAATTAATAAAAAGTCTAAGTCTCCCCATAAAACATCTGTCCAAAATTGAGTAACTGTTCCTGCAATAATAGGACCACGCCATACTACTGGATCTTCTTCATTTTCAAGTAACAAGTTTATTGACATAATTTTAATTCCATTGTGGGTAGTTGCAGGATGAATAAGTTTTCCGTCTCCTGTTGCTTTTTGAGAAATTCCAAACATTTTTGGAATAGATGGCCCTGTAATATCTGCATCTAAAATCCCTACAGAATAGCCTTTTCTAGACAACAGTGTTGCTAAAATAGCTGTCATTAGTGATTTACCAACGCCACCTTTACCACTAACAACAGGAATAACTTTTTTTATGTGATTCCATTCATTTGTTGGTTTTAATAAACTATTTATATCACAGTTTTCTTTATCTGTAACATTACAATTATCTTTACTTTTGCATGTACTGCAATCTGCCATGTAAACACTTCTTTCTTCTATAATCTATAAAAAATGGTACTCCTTATAAATCTTAATGTCAATATAATTAATGCGTTTGCAAAAACCGTGATAAAACATCAACAATATATGGAACATCACCTTTTTTTACACCGTTATTTGTCACAAAACGATATACCCCTTCTTCAGGAGGATAAATCAAAATATTATGAGATTTAAAGAAATTAATCATTTTTTCTTCATCTACTTTTTGTGAAACAGTAAAAAACACCATATTAATATCTAGATTATTAGTCATGACATTTATCATTGGTAACTTATTTATCATCATAGCAAGTTTCTTAGCATTTATATGATCATCAACCAAACGATTAGCCATCTCTTCCATTGCAATAATTCCAGGAGCTGCTAGAACTCCAACTTGCCTCATTCCACCACCCATGATTTTACGATTATATATTGCTTTTTTTATAAAATCTTTTGTACCTGCAATTATTGAACCAACAGGTGCACATAATCCTTTTGACAAACAAAATGTTACAGAATCAGAATATTTAGTAATATCTGACACAGGCACACCTAAACTAATTGCAGCATTAAATAATCTAGCTCCATCTAAATGAACATTTAAATTATATTTTTTTGCCAAATCATAAATACTCTTCATATATGACAACGGAAGTACTTTTCCATTTGATAATGCATTTTCAATACATATTAATTTTGTTTCTGGAAAATGAGGATCTTTTACTTTTCTGATTTTATGTTCTACTTCTTTTAGATCCATTAATCCATCAACTGAATCAATAGCACGTAATTGAACTCCGGCAATAATAGCAGAAGCTCCCGCTTCATGTTGTATTATATGACTTGAATCATGAAGAAGAACCTCGTCTCCACGGTTACAGTGAGTAAATAAACTAACTTGATTCCCAAATGTTCCACTAGGTACAAAAAGGGCTGCTTCCATCCTTGTTATTTTTGCAGCTTTTTCTTCTAGTAAATTAACAGTAGGATCATCTTTACACACATCATCGCCAACAACAGCGGTTTTCATGGCTTCTCTCATTTTATCTGTTGGAAGAGTCCCTGTATCACTTCTTATATCTATTATTCTCATGATTATTTCTCCTACTATACATTATACAGTACAATGTTTACATTTTGTTAACAAATGATTCTCTCTTTTTTGTTATACTGAAATAAATATATGGATGTATGAGAAAGAGGTTGTTATGGTAAATTTAAACCAATTACCACAGTTAATTATTGCGAATATGGGAAAAGTTATTATTGGAAAAAGAGAAGTTCTTGAATTGGTTACAATTTCTTTATTGGCCTCTGGTCATGTATTAATTGAAGATGTCCCAGGTATTGGAAAAACAAGTTTAGTCTCAGCGCTTTCAAAATCATTAGGTCTTAAATTTAAAAGAATTCAATTTACTCCTGATATTTTACCATCAGATATTACTGGGTTTTCCATGTACAACAAACATACCGGTGACTTCGAATTTAAACCTGGAAGCATTATGAGTAATATCATCTTAGCAGATGAAATTAATAGAACTTCACCAAAGACACAAGCTAGCATGTTGGAAGTAATGGAAGAAAAGCAAGTAACTGTTGACGGAAACACCTATATGTTGCCAAATCCTTTTATGGTACTAGCTACTCAGAATCCTGTAGAATATTTAGGAACATATCCTCTTCCTGAAGCACAATTAGATCGTTTCTTAATGAAGATTAAAATTGGGTATCCAACACAAAAGCAAGAAATTGAAATTCTTAATGTGTATAAAGAGGTTAATCCATTAAATTCTTTAAGCAAGGTTGTTGCAGGTGAAGATATAATTAAAATGCAACAGTTGGTAAAAAGAATTAAAGTTAATGATGTATTAAATGAATATGTAGTAAATATAATTACAAAATCTAGAATGCATCGTTCTGTGACACTTGGTTGTTCTCCTAGAGCTTCTTTACTTTTAATAAGAGCTGCACAAGCCAAAGCTTTTATAGATGAGAGAGATTTCATTACTCCAGATGATATTAAGTATTTAGCCGTACATGTTTTAGCTCACAGGCTTATTTTAAAACAAGAAGAACAACTTAGAAATGTAGATCCAGCTGATATTATTGAGGACATTTTAAAAATTGTTAAAGTTCCTATTAGGTAAAGTATGAAAAAAAATAAAGTTTTCTATTTATTTATCTTTTTATTATCATTGTCATTTGTTTATTTACATGGCGGTTCTGTTCCATGGTCAATATTTTACTTCGTCTTATTATTACCACTTATTTCTTTTATCAATTTATATATAGTATTTAAAAGGTTTACCTATAAAGAAGAAACAAATGAAAGTAATTATGTTAAAGGTGCTAACATTAAATATACTTGTTCTTTTGTCATAGAATATTTTTTACCAATAGCTTATGTTACTCTATACATTAAATCACCTGAAACATATTTAACTGATGAAGTTGATGTAAAACATTTATTAATATCCAGTAAGAAATCTTCTCATTTTACATATAGAATTAAATGCCGTTACCGTGGTAAATATGATATGGGTATACAAAAAATTGAATTAACAGATATGTTAAATCTTTTTACACTTACTTACACACCTTCACTAACAAATATGGTTACTGTTTTCCCCAAAATTAAAAGAGTATTTGAAGCTTCTACACAAAATATAACTATGTCACAAAAGCAATTATCATTTTTCTATAAGAATAAAGGTGATGAATCTACTGTAAATTTACGTGATTATATGTATGGTGATTCAAGTAAATTAATTCATTGGAAATTATCGGCTAAGTTAGACGAGTTGCTTGTAAGAGAAAAAGAACATGTTCTTGACACTCAAATAATTATGGCAATTGATTTAAATCGTGTTGATATGGTAACAAAAAAGCGAATTATTTATGAAGACTTATTAATAGAAGAAGCAATTGCTACAGCTCATTACTTTATAAGACGAAACATACCTGTTGATGTTGTTTTTAACTATGAAGGTATTAAAAATGTACATGCAGAAACTATTAATGATTTTTACAAAGTATATAAAATTTTATCAGAAGTTCCTTTTACTAAAGAGGCTGATTTAAAATCAGTCTTGTTTGATTTTTTAAGCAATAAAGAAAAAATAAACACTATTTATGTGTTTAGCCTCACTTTAAGAAAACAAGTTGTGAATAATCTTATGGCACTACGTAGCCTAGGAAAACAGCTAACGGTCAAGTACTGTGTATCTGAAAATAAAGCAGACACATATTTAGAGATTAATGGAGTTAATAACGAAAAACTTATTATTGTAGAGGAAAGTGAGAATTTGTATTATGAATAAAAAGCAAAAACATCCTATTTTCCTAATACTAGCTTCTCTTATGACTTTTGCTATTTCTCTAGCTAGCATTCAATATACTGATTTAGATTATAAAGAAGTTTTAGGAATAATTCCCATATTGTTGTTATCTTTTGCTTTTTCTTATATATGTAAACCTGTTTTCAAGAACACAAAGTCTCTATTCCTTTCAATTGGAATATTGTTAAGTACTGGTAGCTTCTTCTATTTTGTTAATCTTTATAATACTGCTGAAAAAATTGAAAGCTCGTTTTTGTCAGAATTTTTTATCTTTTTAAAAACATTTATTTTCGAGTGGACAGTTGGCTTAAATAAACCTCTTGAATTTCAAAGAATTATTATGATAGGTCTCATTTTTTTATTATCAATTGTAATGCACTTAACAATCTATCGTTTTAAAGCAACTTTTATTGCTATTATTTTATCAACCGCAATATTTACTGCTCAATGGGCTTATATTCACGAAGTACAAAAACTAGCTTTTTACGTTTATCTCCCAACTGTATTTTTATTATATGTATTTTTTATACACGGACGTAAAAAAGAATCATTATCAGACGATGTTAAAACAGATGATCAACAGCTAAATACTCTTTTTAAAATTGCTGTCCCATTAATATTACTTTCATTATTTATAATGTTTTTATTACCATTAAACAAAAGTGCAATACAGGTACCATGGTTAGATAAAATAATTAAAGAAAATAATTTTAGAGTTCGTATTACTAAATATGATTTTTTCTCACTAGCAAATTCAGGTTTTTCAACTGGTAGTGGTGAATTAAATTCAAAGGTTCGCTTAGATAATACAGTTGTCCTTAATATTTATGGGGGGGATCCTATGTATTTAAAAGGAGCTGTATATGATATTTATACAGGTAAACGCTGGTTACAAAGTGAAGATGATTTAAAGTTGACATATAGTGATACAAGTAATAATCGAGTACAAGCGATAGATGAATTGTTCTATGGAACAAAATTATTATTAATACCTATTTTTAATGATATGACAGGGTATGATCAATTTTACGCTATACCAACATTGTTAACATCAATGTTGGATAATAAACGTTCACCTAATTACACTTTATATAACCCTTATTTTGAAAGTAAAGTAATGACACTTATCTACAAAGATTTACAGACACATGCCATGTTTAATCCCCCCTATTCAAGATTAGTTAATTCGTCTCAATCAAAAAATGTGTTTATAAATAAAGACGAAGTATTCACCAATGAGGAACTACTAGTTAATGGTCAGAAATTCTCCCTTGAATATTTAGATGTTGATTTAGAAAATGATATAACTCAATTAATGGTAACCTACAGTTATGAAGGCTTTTATTATGACATAGGTCAGTACTTAGACCATTTCACAGCTAATCTGTCAAGGGAACAAGAAGAAGAACCAGGAAACATCTTATCCTATGAAGATTTTGAACCTAATTATATATTCTATAAAAATAAGTTATCTGATTTAATGGAGCAGGCTCAATACAACATTATTAACTATACATCGCTTCCAGATAATATTTCTAACAGGACCATTCAGCTAGCCTATGCTCTTACAAAAGATGCTACTAGCAATTTTGATAAAGTCAAAAATATTGAATCTTATTTTAAATATGGATTTACTTATACATTAAATCCTATGGTTTTACCTTCAAATGACGAATTTGTTGATTTTTTCATATTTGAATCAAAAGAAGGTTATTGTTCCTCTTTTGCGACTGCAATGGCTGTTTTAGTAAGAAGCATTGGATTACCTGCTAGATATGTAGAAGGTTATGTTATGCCTGCAAAAACCATTGATGATAATTTATATGAGGTAAGAAACAGTAATGCACATTCTTGGGTTGAAGTCTATTTTGAAGGAGTGGGATGGATTAGTTTTGAACCAACTTTTGCTTTTGCCTATACACAGGATGGTTCTTTTGAAGGTGATAGCACAATAGATGATAGCCTTTATAGTTCTAATCGTTATTCAGAATATTTAGAAAATCTAGGCGATGACGAATATCTTGATTTATATGACCCCACTATAGATGAATCAGAGTTAGATATTCCACAAGATGAGTATACCATTGGTCCAATTAAAGATGATAATACCTCAACCTTTAATTATCTGATTTTACTTTATATCTTTCTTAGCATAATATTTATTACTTATCTAATAGTTAGAATTAGTAGATGGTATTTATATTCTCATATAAAAAATAATAAGCGCTTTACTAATAGATATCAACATATTTTACAAACACTGAAGCGATTAAAGTATAATAGATTACAACATCAAACATTACGTGAATACGCATTAGTAATTGATGGAATATTCTCTTTTTATGATATCAAGTTTTCTGATATTACTGAAATTTACTATAAGATGATATACTCAAATCACAAAGTGACAGCAAAAGACTGTGAGAAATTTAGTCTATTTTATAGGGATTATGTTAAAAGCCTGAAAGATGATGTGGACTTCTTAGAGTATCTAGTTAAAAGGCACATTTTCCCACTTATATAAACTCGCTATCATCTTTGTTCTCAGGAGTAATTTTACTTGTTCCAGATAAATTTCTTGTTTGTCTTCTGAGAATTTCGACAGCTTTTATAATATGATCATTTTTAGGTTTCTGTTCATTCCACTCAACCCAATAATCCCTTGTATAACTATCAGGTTTTATCTCTGGTATATCTAATAGTATTTTACTAGGCATTAAAATAGCATCTCCAAAAACCATGGCTTCACCAATTCCTAGTAGGGGTAACATATCTACAATTCCTTCTAATGATTCAGGAATTAAACTTTTCACCATTTCTCTGTCACGCTCATTAGTTAATCTCAAAGCAATAAAATTATTACATTGACTTAGTATTGTTCGACTAACATCATATGGTCGTTGGCTTACTACTGTCAAAGATACAGAATACTTTCTTCCTTCTTTAGCAATCTTTTCAAAATTTTCAAGGGAGCGTTTCAATAAATCATTATCTTTTACCTCTGGTAAATATAAATGGGCTTCATCACATATAATATTTAAAGGAGTTCTTTTATCACTATCCATCCAAAATTGTACAGAGTAAATTAAACTAACTAGTTTCCCTGTAACAATTGGTAAAATATCTGTTGGAACTTCAGAAAAATCGATTATTTTAATAGTTTCATTAGTTTCTGAGATACCTAGTAGATTAGCCATTAATTGACCTAACCACTCATAGTTTTTTGTTTTTTCATGGGGATTAAATAAAAATGCATATCGCTTATCACTCATTTTAGATCTCAATGTGTTAACTAAATCTGTTAACTTTCCTTCATATGTTCCAAGTGTAGCAGAGCCGGTTGCTCCAGAATATCCTTTTTTTGAATTATCAATATTTAAATTTTTAACTAAATCAGTAATTTCATATGGTATAGGTGAATCAATTGTAAAAGTGCTTTGAACGTCACTCTTATTCAGATCTTTCAATGTTTTTTCTTTTAACCTCTCAATATGAGTTGTTAATCGTAAAGATTGAACGTCCGAATTTTCGTTATCTTTATCAATTACTAGTGATGTAAATTCATTCATTTTTAGCAACCAATAAGGTAGATAGATCGTACTCTCTTTATTAGATTTTTTGTCTCCAGGACCTGCGATTTTATATCTCTTTGCTACAGCATTTTCCCCAATTGTTAATGGTTTATATTCACCGTGTATGTCAAAAACAATAATATTTGGAAAGTTTAATTTATTTGCTTGTTGTAAAATATTAGCAACACACCAACTTTTTCCAGACCCTGTACTGCCTAAAATAGAGGCATGTCTTTGAAAAAAAACATCTCCATTTAAAATAGCTTTTGCTTGCTCTTCTAAGGCAAATTTTCCAATTACTAATTGATTATTTATGTTAATTTCATAACTTACTAATTTCATTAATTGGTATAAATTTCGTTTTTCTACTAAGAAACAAGGACTATTGATGGTTGGGAATGTATTAATTCCTCTTTTATAAACATTATTTGTTCCTTTAAACTGTTCATAAAAAGTACCAAACAAATTAAGAGAAATATAAAATTTTTGTTTTCCTTCTTTATCTGTCTCATAGAACACTTTGTTAACAACCCCAATAAAAGCTGTTTTTTCATCTTCCTTAACAATACTTAACAAGTGGCCTACGCTGAATCTCTTTGTAATTTCTAAAGCTATGACTTTTACAGTTAATAAACTTGTTTCAACACTAGTAACTTGACCAATATACTCATGCTCAGAGAAATTAAAAATTTCATTTTTCATAAAGTTTCTCCCTCTTAGTGATTTTATCTTAGGTAACATACAAATTATATCTCTATTTTACCAAATTTTCACATGTTTTGCTTATTTTTCGAACATTTCACTGAAGCATACAATAAAGTGATGTAATAACGGAATTAATCTTAACAATATACTCATTGTACTTAAATATATTAATATTGTAATGAATTATATTAATTTATCATTAACTATGTTATAATAGTTCTGAGTTTATATTAAAGAGGGAAGTGTAAAAAATGAATATAGAAGATTATAAACCAAAATATTTTAGAAATACTATTATCACACTACTAATTATTGCCATTGTGGGATCTTTTTCATATTTTGTTATCATACGAAAAATTAACTATAATTTAGGCGAAAGATACTATTTAGCACGATTATATCCAGATGCTATTAAAAAATTAAAACCCTTAGGTAATTATCAGGATAGTAAAAGTTTATATATTCGTTCCTTGTATAAGCAAGGCGAATTATTTTACTTTACATATAATTATACAATGGCTATTGATAATTTTGAAGAATTAGCATTAATACTTCCAGAGACAGAAATTTTAGTGATGGATGCAAAGTATATGATGGCTGTTCACGAAGGTGTTAATCAACGATATGATGAATGTATCGCAATATTAAAAGAATGTTGTGTGGGTTATGCTAAATATTCTGAGCTTCTCGATGCCGCCAGAGCAGGATACAATAAAGCGTTTGTTCTGGAGCACCGAAATCATGTTATTGCTTTAGACTATGCAGAAGTAATTGGATATTACTTAAATTCCAAGTAAACTGAGTTACCTGGTACTATTACACTATGTGAATAGTATAAGGTTGATACCGAAAAGTAGTAACTAACTCCTTCTGTTAATTTTGATAAATAACTACTGTCTACTAACAATGATGTTACGTTTCTATCTGTTATCCATGTGATGTACCCATCATCTGGATAACTAGGATTTGGATCTGTGGCAGATGCTACAATCTTATAACCTTCAAATCCTTCATGATCAATTCTATCCCAAGTTAATAATATACTACCATCTTCTAGTCTTACTCCTAAAATATTGCTAGCTTCATAAGAAACTACATCCCCTTCATTCATATATTGAAGATAAACAGCATTACCAGCTACTCTTTGATCTCCATATAATACTGTAACTGAAAAATAATATGAAGTGCCAGGAATTAATTGTTCTAAGAAGGCCTCTCCCACATTTAGTGAGGTATTATTAACATCTGTTATATATTTAATGTATCCATCTTCTGGATATTCAGGTGTGGGATTAGTTGCTGATGCTACAATCTTATAACCACTAAAAGCTACATTATCTATAGTTTGCCAAGCCAATTGTAAGCTGCCATCCTCTAATCTGACCCCAGCAATTGCACTGCTTTCATAAGTAGAAACTATACCTGTATCTAAATATTGTAATCGCACAGCATTTCCTGCAACTTTTTCACTGCTATAAAGAACTGTAATACTAAAGTAATACTCTTCTCCCGCTTCAAGTTGTCCTAAAAAGCTCTCATCTACTAATAACGACGTTGTTGTATTACTAGTTATATATCTTATATATCCATCTTCTGGATATTTAGGTGTTGGATTTGTTTTTGAAGCTACCACTTTATATCCTTGGAAAGCTGAGTCATTAATCTGCTCCCATGTGAGTAATACTTGTCCATTTGAAAGGCGCTGTCCACTTATTGTAGAAGAACTTCCTGTACTTGGTGGTATAACTTGTGTATCTAAATACTGTAACCTGACAGCATTACCTGCGACCTTCTCATTTGTATATAACACTGTAATACTAAAGTAATACTCTTCTCCTGCTTCAAGCTGTCCTAAGAAACTCTCATCTACTAATAGAGATGTTGTTGTATTACTAGTTATATATCTTATATATCCATCTTCTGGATATTTAGGAGTTGGATTTGTTTTTGAGGCCACCACTTTATATCCTTGGAAAGAAGTATCATCAATTTGTTCCCACGTAAGTAATACTTGTCCAGTTGAAAGTCGTTGTCCACTTATTGTAGAAGAACTCCCTGTGCTTGGTGGTGTTACTTGTGTATCTAAATACTGTAACCTAATAGCATTTCCTGCAACTTTTTCATTTGTATACAATACAGTAATACTAAAATAATACTCTACACCGGCTTCTAATTGACCCATGAAGCTATCATTGACTAGTAATGAGGTTGTTGAACTACTTGTAATATATTTAATATATCCATCTTCTGGGTATTTAGGATTAGGATTAGTTTTTGAGGCTACCACCTTATATCCTTGAAAAGAGGAACTCTCAATTTTTTCCCATCCTAAGATAATATCACCATTACTTAGTCTTTCACCTGTAATTGTAGACGATAAATCAATAGGAGGTTCTGGCTCTTGTTCTTCAAAATACTTAAGATATATTGAGTTTCCTGCAACTGGTGATTGGTTGTTATATAGTACTGTTATGCTGAAATAATAGGAAGTTCCTAATGATAATTTACCTAGGTATTCGTTTCCAACATCAACCGAGGTAATATTTTTATCTGTAATATATACAATATAACCATCATCTGGATACTTAGGATTAGGATTAGTTGACGATGCTACTACTTTATATCCTTGGAAATGTTCACTATCAATCTTATCCCATGATAGAGATATTGATCCATCATAATTTCTTTGACCTGTAATATTACTAAAAGGAATAACAATTGGAGTAGGTGTAGGTATCGGAGTTGGAGTAGGTGTTATAACTACTTTATTTGCAACAAATTGTGTTAATACTGCATTTCCTGGAATTACTTGTTGGTTATATATTGCGCTTACACTAATATAGTAACTCTCCATATCCTCTAAATAACCACCAAAATCACCGTCATTATAGACTAGTTGGTTATCAATTATATATGATGTCATGTTTTTATCTGTTAAGTAAACAAGATAACCATCTGCAGAATATACAGGGGTTTCATTGTTTTTTGATATTACAATTTTATATCCTAGAATATCTTCATCATCAATAGCTTCCCAACTAACTAAGATATATCCTGTTTGTGAATCTGTACTAACAACAGGTACAATGTATTCTTTTTCGTTAAAAATATCTCCCACTTCTTCTGTGGTTCCTAAAAGCACTTCATTAATACTTTTTTCAATAAGGTCAATATCTGTTATATCAACTCCGATTTCTTTGGCTTTTTCTTGAAAAATCTCTTTACCAGTAGAAATTCCTTTTACATCAGCACTTTCTTTATTAGCAAGATCACCAATGAGAAATACTAATTTAACTGAATCAGGTTTTATAATATTCTTGACCTTTTCTTCCATCGATTCAAATGTATCTTTAACTACAATTTCAGAAACTATTACATAATTTTCTGTGTTAGCATCAATGTATCCCATTTCTTCTGCCATTTGTAGCAGTTCATCTATACTCACATCTAGCTTTTTACCAATACAGTTTACTGCTTTTAGTAATTCTTTTCCTTCTTCATTCAAACTTCTAACTTCAATAACTTCTTGTGATAAATCAACTCCCAATTCTATGGAAGGATTAATATCCAGAGAGTAGATAGCAGCCGTTTCTCCTGAAACCATAGGTTGTCCCATACTTGCATTCAAAAACATCACTACTGCAAATACAATAGCTATTACAGCAACTAAGCTACTTGCTAATGTTGGCATCCAATTTATATTGGATCTCTTGTTTCGTTGCTCGGTAGCAGCTCTTGCTAACATTTTTGTTTTATGTAATAACTGAGAAGAAGGGATAATTTCTAAGTTTTTTAAAGTATCAAGTTTTTTATCAATATTATATGACATTGTAATTCACCTCCATAGTTTCTTTTAATTTTTGCTTTCCTTTACTAATTCTAGATTTCACCGTACCCATGGAAATATCCATGACCTCAGCAATCTTTTGGTATTGCATACCATCAAAGTAAAACAAAATGAGGGGAATCCTGTAATGGTCTTTTAGTGAATAAAGATTTTCCATCATGTAATTTACCAGTTCTTTTTGCACAAGAATATTTTCACTATTAGTGGCTTGTACTTTTTCCAAACGTCTCATATACAATTCATCTTCCATTAGTGAAAATAAGTTTTTTTGTCTTTTATTTTTTCTATACTGGTCTTTATAGGTATTAATACATACCTTATAGAGAAAATTCTTAAAGTTTTTTAATTTGTATTTATGAATATTTTTGATTATTTTTATCCAGGTTTCCTGAAAGAGATCATCTGCTTCAAAATTATTCTTCACAAGATTAAAGCATAGTTTGTATAAAGGTCTTGAGTACCTTTCAATCAGTAAATCAAGGGATTCATCTTTTCCATCAAGATATTCATTGATTAATATTTCATCCATTGCAAAATAACTCCTCTCACTACTTACAACGAATTATTTTACCATTTGTTCGCAAATTAGCTTAAATTTTTATATTTTGCAAAGATTTCCAATGTTCTGACAGCTGAACGAATGTCAGAAAACACAGGTAATCCTCCTTTTTCCATAATTGAAACAAACTCTCCATAATATTCACTTGCATTAACTGATACAATAATTGGCTTGTTATATTTATGAAATAATTTTACTACAATATTTGCTAAAGAATTTTCATTATGACAAGTATCTGGTGTAGATTTTATGTTTTCAACATGTGGAACAACGCCAACCAAAACACTATCCACATTATCATCTTTTAAGAAAGCTTCAATATATTGACCATACATCACATCATCAGTCATAGGGGTTACATCCATGATGCTATTACTCACATCAACTAACCCATGGGTATTAATACTTTTTAGTGTTTTCATTGTCTTTTCGCTTGGTTTAGCTAGATTAAGACTACCTAACTCATCAGAAGCAATTGTAGCTTCAAACCCAGCATTTAATACACCTGCAACATTCATTCCATTTATTTCTTTATGGGCTAATAATGAAAAAGTTTTAATAGTATTCATGTACATACTAGCATCTTCTAGTAAAATCACATTTGCTTGTTGACATGCGGATTTAAAAACTTCATAATCACCAGTCATAGAAGCTGTATGGCTTTGTGCAGCCTTTGCTCCCGCTTCTGTTTTCCCACCTTTGTATACAATAATAGGTTTTATAGAATTCTTAGCCATTTCAAAGAATGCTCGTCCTTCTAACGTATCAAAACCTTCAACATAAAGAGCAATAACTTCAATAATATCTTGTAATTCAAATAAAGCTATTAAATCAGTAATTTTTACATCATATTTATTTCCAAAACTAACAACTGCCTTAAAAATTGGTGTGTTTTTAAGTTTATCAATCATAGTTATTGCCATTCCACCACTTTGTGACAGTAGAACAACATTACTTCGTTCATTAGATTCAATATGTAATCGATCCTCTTCAATAAATAGAGAATTAACACCAATGGCATCTTTTCCTTTTCCATAGTAAGTTCCCATACAATTTGGACCAATAACTCTAATTCCTTCTTTCACCTTGCTTTTAAGGTCTCTTTTAAATTCTTGGTAATCTATATCTGATGGAATTCCTGGTATTAATACAACAGATTTAGGTATATTTTTTTCCATGCTTTCAAAGAAAGACGAAATATATTTTGCAGGAGCTGTATAAATAGCTAAATCTACTTCTTTTTCAATGTGGTCCATACTTTGATATAGAGGATAATCTTTATCCCCTAATTTCACTGTGCCACCCTTTGGATTTACACAATATAAATCATCTCGTCCTAGTTCGTGCATTAAATGTGCAATTTCTTTTCCCATACTATATTTATTAGGATCTGAAGTAACACCTACAACTGCTACTCCATTCGGTTTAAAAAATGGTATTAAATTACTTGTATTAACTGTTAATTCATCATTTTGCTTTTGAGCTTTTTCAAAGGATACATATCCATCTACTGCCACAAATTTTCCAGACTTAGAAAACACAAAAGGATTAAAATCTGCTTGTGTTATATAGTAAGATGGATTATCTAGATTAACTTTTGAATAAGTATATGCAAGTGCACTAATGATTGAAGTAGTTTTTGCAATTAAATCTGTGTATTCAGGATGTCCTGTTTCAATATATTTATGTCTTATTTTAATACTGCTAGCTAACTGTGTTGCTTGTTCTAAGTTTAAATGAGGTAAAACTAAATTCGCCTTATCATAGTACTTAGCAAAAAACTCTGCATCATCGCCACCTTTACTTAATGTAATAACTGGACCAAAAGCTCTATCACACTTTATTCCTAAAAGCAGTTCATTTCCTAATCCACTGGAAAACTCCACAAACTCAACTATGAGAAATCCCTCAATATGAGGTAACTTTGTATCATAATGAGATAAAATTTCAGTTCTCATTTTATCTATGACATATTGTACAAAAATAGGGTCATGTTTATTAACAATTTTCACGCCCCCTAGCTTTTGCTTATGAATAATATCTTTAGATACTACTTTTATAACTACTTTATCTCCAAAGGGTTGTAAAACATCTTCAGTTACTTGATTTGATTCAGTAATAAGTACATTTTTAGGAACAGAAAGCCCAACCCAATCAAGAAGTTCATATACTTCATGTTCATATAACATTGTTCGTTTTTCACTGTCAGCTTTTTCAAATATGTTGTTAATTTTATTGATTGAACCAATAGATATTTCCATAAAATTTAGCCCCTTACCTTTTGATATAATTATTATATCATAGACTAATATGTTATGAAATTTTAATACAAGGTTTAATATTTATAAATTGGTGTAACCCCAAGTTTTTCATTCATTTCATTTATTTTTTCTTGTCCATTTAATCTTTTCATTATAGAAATATATTCTGTTATTACTTCATCTATATTCCTATTGTTGTTAAGCATACTCGTCATTGAATTGTCAAACGTATTTAGTTCATTTGGTTCACCAACCAGTATATCTAGCAAAAACCTTAGGTCAGTAAACTTTGGAAGTAGTAGATAAGCTTCTTTAGAATCAACTCTATCATCAACAAAACTATAAACATCTTTTTTATACTCTGAATATTTCATGCTTTCATCATATGGCATATTAATGTATTCATATTGTACATTACCTGAAGCATACGTCTCAAATTCTCCCACTACAGGTTGTAAAAATTCTCTTTTCATTTGAAATTCAAGCATATTCAATGTAACCACATGATTCTCAATTTCATAATACCCACCAGGTATCCCATATTTACCCATAAAATGCCCTTCCTCATTTCCATAAAATATATCTAGAAATTGATTAACAACGTACTTTGGATTTTCACTGTTATTAGTCAACACATAAAATCCAGTCAGTTTATTGATATATACTGGCATAGTGTTGATACTTCTACTTCCTTTTAAAGAATATATAAATTCATATTTGCTACTTGAAAACATTTCAATATCATTATTGTATTTACTACCAACTGTTATCTCTTTATCATTTGCTTTTTTTACATATATATATTTATTTTGAACCATATTCATTATGTAGTGCAATGTATTTCTCATCTCTGGCTTCAACATACTATCTTCATAGGTATTTGTCTCAGGATCAAAAGAAACACTGCTTGATACACCATTTATTTCTCCATTGGTAATATAACATCCATTAGCATTAAATATATCAATTAATCCTCTAGTAGGATTATAAAAACTTAAACTTGTAAAATATTCAGTATTACTTCTATTACTGAACTGCATAGCTAATTCTAATAATTCATCTAGTGTTTCTGGCAATGGTAGCTGACTATCTTCTAACCATTCCTTATTAATATATCTTGCACCAAATGTAGGTTCAAACCCATATGGAATAGCCCATATATTTCCTGCTTCATCTTTATACATGTTTTGCATCATCAGTGGTAGATTATTCCATGTTTCATTATCTTCTACATAATCATTTAATGGTAAAATATTATTATTTTCAACAAATACATCTATATAATTCTTAGCTATATTGGGAATAAACACAAATCCATTAGCACTGCTATTCTCAACATAATATGCTTGCATGTAACCATCAAATTTCTGCCAGAAGTTACCTGCGTCTTTTAAATTAATTTTAACATTATATTTTTCATAAATCTCAGCTTCCCATGACTGTATTTTATCCACATTCTCAATTTCCATTTCTCCGTATCGATTTACTCCATATCGATATGACACAATCTCAAATGGAACTGCTTCTCCTAGTTCTTTTCCCTCAATAAAAGTATTTTCACTAATAATAGGCTTTAGATTTTCTTCATTTATATTTGTATTGCATCCTGTTAACAATATTAATATTAATAATATACTGATGCTTCTTATACAACTTCTCATTATTTACTCCCTTCTTTTGCTAATTTTAATATTTTTTACATGGAAAACTCATTTAAACTTCTACATTAATTTTCACAAAAAATATCCCTATAACTGATGTAATAAGGATATCATTGTTATTATTTTTATGTGTTAATAAATCGCGAACGTTTTATTAACATTCTGTGAACATTACTGACAGCCTCCCACCTACTAGATGGGTGACTTCTTGTAGATTATTTTAAAAACACTTTGAAATGCGTTCTAATGTTTCGTCAATATCTTTTTCTTTATGTGAGTAGTTCACATAAGAAACATTATATAAAGACACCCCATTAGCATATGCTTGTCTAAAAAATTCTTGTAAAAGAGATTGATCTTTAGTAACAAAAATAGCACATGGGGGAAAGCCTTTTACACGAATATCATAGTTTTTCTCTTCAAACAAACGGTTTAAAGCACCAAACAATTTTTCTCCCATTTCCCACAAATGATTTATTACAGGTTCCTTTTTATATGTTTTAATTACCTGCTTACATGCAGCTAGAGATAGAGCTTCTCCGCCATAAGTTGATGAAATTGTAGCTCCCTTTGTAACAAATTTCATAATATCTTTTTTGCCACAAAAACAAGATAACGGCATACCATTTGCAATTCCTTTTGCATAAACAGCTAAATCAGGAATAACATTAAAGTATTCAGACACTCCTCCTAAAGCTATTCTGAAACCTGTAACAATTTCATCAAAAACTAATACACTTTTGTTATTTTTTGTTATCTCTCTTAAAAATGGATAGAAGGTTTGTCCTCTTTCCATTTCCTCATAATCAGCTGCAACTACAACAGCCGCTATATCACCTTTATATGTTTCATATAATTGTTTCACAGTTTTCTCATCATTCCATTTAACTGTATGATGTAATTGACTAAGTTCTTTTGTAATTCCAAGAGGAACTCCTGTTGATATATCTCTTGGATTTAGTTTTGCTCCTTCACCTAAGGTGTTAATCCATCCATTATAACCAATCTGTATTATATGTTTTTTACTAGTATATGCCCTTGCTAGTTTAATACATGCAGCTAGCGCTTCTCCTCCTGTTTTTAAAAAGCGAACTTTCTCTGCACAGGGTATAATTTTAGTAAGCATTTTTGCAACTTCTGCTTCTAAAGGGGTTGGTTGTCCAAACACAATTCCTTTATTTAACTGTCTTTTAATAGCACTAGTTACTTCTTTGTAATTATAACCTAGTGTCACTGGGCCAAGTCCATTTCTAAAATCAATATACTCTTTATTATTAGCATCAATTACTCTACAACCTTCACCTTTAACAATAACCGACGGTTCTTCTGGTTGTAATGTGGCTCGTTTTGAACCTGTAGATGAACCACCTGCCACATATTTTTCTAACTGATTAAACCAATAATTATTATCTTTTTTCATTTATAATCCCTCTATCTCTTCTAAAAATACTTCTCTATTGCCTTCATTTTTACTTTTAATTCCTGCAATTATAATTTTCATCAACTCAATTGTTTCACTAAACTCAAAAGGCATTATACCTGTTCGCAAATAACTTATAAACGCTTCTAGTTGATTTCTAAAAGAGAAATATGATCCCCCAGATTCAGCAAAAGTAAACCCCTTGTCTCCTCCTAGTAATACTTTTCCAAAACATCCTCTCATATCATAAATAGCTGCAATAACTACATCAATATCTTTTTCATGTTTAAGATGAACAATATCACGTTTATCGTTTCCTGAATTTCTTACTGAGATAAAACCTGGTTTTACAATTGTATATATTCCTTCTAAAGCATGTATTCCATAACGTTCCCAAGTTTTTGCAGTTGTAATTGTAGCGTATTTTAAATTACCATATTGGGTTGTATTTTCTCTTAGATCTTTTAATCCTGGATTATATCTCATGGAACTAGAGGATATAAACTTTTTACCTTCCTTGTGCCATTTTATAAATTGCTGTAAGTCTTTTTCATTATCACACATTGGTTTATCAATAAATATAGGTATGTTTGCTTCCATAAATGGTCTCACCCTATTAACATGTTCCCATCCTTTATCTGTAGGAATTACAACTGCATCTACCTTTCCTATAACATCTTCAGGATTTTTTACCACATTAGGAATAAGAGATGCTTTTGCTACATGTTTTGCCTGGTCATAATCATCACACCAAATATGTGTTACGTTCACATTAGGAATAGTTAGTGTTTCTTTTGGTTGTTCACCTAAATACTGAGGTATAACTGGATAACCACATTCTTTCATTTCCTTTTCGTCATAACCATTACAAATGGCACTCCAAGAATATGGATGTCCATTTTCAGCAACCATTCCTATCATGGCTAGATTTATTTGCTTTTTTTGAATAATCGGTTTCATCTTTTGCTCCTTCTTATGATAATAGTAAATATAACCAAACTGTATTTAAGTAATTATTTTCTTTTATATCCAGTTTTTTTGTTGATTGCATTCAACAATCTTCTTATTTAGCTGTTAATCCACCATCAACTGGTATATTTGTTCCCGTGATATAACTTGATGCATCACTTGCTAGAAAAACTAAAATACCTTTCATATCATCATCATTTGCTAATCGCTTTAAAAATGTTTTTTTACAGTAATTTTCTTTAAATTCTTTTGGTTGCTGACTAGTTTCATATCCACCTGGGTGAATACAATTTACTCTAACACCTTTTGGACCATAGAATCCTGCAAAAAACTTAGTTAAATTTGCAATTCCTCCTTTGTTATAGTAATAAGCAGCTCCTCCTGTTTTTAATAACCCTGTTCCTTCATATAACCAATCATCATAGCCCACTAAACCATAAATTGATCCAATATTAATAATTGAACCAGTTCCTTGAAGTGCCATTTGATCAGCAAATTCACGATGCATTAATATCAATCCTGTTCCATTCACTTTAAAATCATTGTCTAATTTTTCAGCAGTTAATTCAGCAATATGTCCGCTTCTAGCTACAGAATTATTAATTAGTATATCAATTTTTCCACTTCGTTTCACTATTTCATTTTTTAATTTAATAATAGATTCATGATTACTTTGATCATATTCCAATGGAATAACAGTTAAGTTTTCTTCTTTTTTTAACTTATCTGTAAACTCTGTTAATTTTTCTAAATTTCTAGATGCTGTATATGTTATAGCTCCTGCTTGTGCTAAAGCAATAACCATCTGTCTTCCATATAACCCTGACCCACCTGTAACTAATGCCACTTTCCCAGCCAACGAAAATCTATCTAATATATTCATTTTAATCCCTCACTATCCTTGTTTATCCCAAAGCATTGGGAAAAATATCCATTCAGGTACTCCACTTAATAATTCTTCAATCTCTTTCATTTTATCATTTGAAAAAGGAGTTTTGTTAAGTAATGTTATATTTTCTTTTACTTGTGTTATATTGTCACATCCAATTACCAATGAATTTACATAATTAAGACTATTAACATACCTTAAAGCTAATTCAGCAACGCTCATATTCTCTTTGTCTGCAAAGGAATTAACCTTATCTAAGTAAGGTTTTATTTCTTTTAAATTACCAGTTAATTTATTTGGTTCTTTAAAGAAAATCCCTTGTAAATAAACACTTCTAACATATATGGTTTTATTTAGTAATTTCTTTTTTTTATCAGCTTGTGATGTAATACGTTGATCTAACATATTTACAGGTAGTTGATATGATGAATATAACTCATTTGACAACATGTCTTTTATTTCATCATATGTATATCCACTTGCACCTGCTTTTTTAATCAGTTTCTCATCTAGTAATTTTTTAAATGCTTTATCAATTTCACGACCATATATTTTATATTCTTTAGCATCATGCATTAATAAGGTATCAACATTTTTAACTCCTAAATTTAATAGTGATTTCTCTAACGATTGATAAATATTCTTTTCAACATCATTTTTTGTAATGTTTCCTAATTTAAATTTTGTCACTATTTGAGTAATATCTTTTGCTTGGCTGTTTTGAAAAAAGTATTGACCAATAACTCTTTCGCTATCTCCGTATCCTGCGGCTGTATCTAACGTAGTAATTTTATTAGCAAGGGCCATATCTAAAATATCAAATGCTTTTTCTAGCGAAGGTTTTCCATCTTTATTGTTAATACCATAATTTAATCCTAACTGTACAGTACCTAATGTCATTTTGTAAGGTTTCATAATGTTACCTCATTTATTCTATTCATGAATTCTTTGATTTCTTCTTTTGCTTCATTCGATATATTTATTGAATAATCTTCATGATATCGCCCAGGCATTCCTAATAATTCCATGGCATATGAAAAGCTGACCAAGACACCATGTTTAATAAATATATTTCTTAAATCAAGAATATTTTGTAAGTGAAATGATATGTTTTCGCCTTGATACATTTTTTGTGTATTTAAGGGAGTACAGCAAAACATACCATCTAAGTTTTTCTTAATACCTCCTTGTAATGCTATATCAAATGTATCTAAGCCACTATATAGTAAATCAAAATCTGCTTGTTTGTATGGATTTCTCATTATTGAAGATATTAAATTCATATTACCTGATTTAATTCCTTTTATATTGTCATGTTTCATTAAAGTAAGGACTGTGTCTACTGTCATTGGAGATTGTGTTACTCCTGGTAAGTCATATAAATATAAAGGTTTAATTGATTGATTTGCAATTGCTTTATAAAATGAAATAATCTGTGTTTGATTAACCATATAATAAAATGGTGTGGTTGCCACAATACCATCAAAATTTAAATGATCTATTGCGTTTACTCTATCCATAACCCTACCAATAGAATTATCCATTACTCCAATCATTAAAGGAACTCTTTTTTTATTTGCTTTTATACTCGCTTTAGCGATTGAAACATAATCCTTTTCTCTTACTCCTATCATATTACCCATTGAGCCCATGCAAAGTAGACCAGACGCTCCAGCTTGAATTTGCTGATTTATCTGTGTTACAAAACTTTTCTCTATTAACTGTCCATTACTATCAAGTGGGGTTCCTAAAGCTGTGTAAAATCCATTATTCATATTAATATACCTCGTTTTCAAAAAGTGTTTTTGTGGTTATGGAAATATTTCCTAAATTATTAATAATTATTTGTTTAGTAAATTGTAATTCTAAAAGACTTTTCACTCCTAAAATATATTGCGTAAATCCTTGTATCGTAAAGCGAATAGCTGCTTTTTTTGTAGTGATTATACATTGATTGTTTCTTTTAATATATGATATACCATCAATATTAATAACTATATTTTCTGGGAAATCAGATATAACTAACATTCTTTTTACATCTAGTATTTTTGACATTTTATCTTGTATTAATTTAATACTCTCACAATCACTTTTTATGTTATCAATAATTAAAGAATCAGGAGGTGTAATTATAACTATATTTTCCTTATTTTTATATACATTATATATATAGGCAAGTAATTCCTCTAATATAGTAAAATCATTATAGACTATTTCACTAATAAATATATCATTTTTCTTTTCTTTATATATAACATATCCACTATCTTTAATTGCCTTTATTTTATATCCTTTTTCGTAAAAAGATTGTACATATGATGCCATTAATTTATTGTCTCGTTGGCAATATAGATTATACCGTTTTGAAAAGTTCCTTCGTGCTTTTACAAGTTTCTTTGTTAATTCAACTGTACCATCGTCATTTACTACTTTCTTTTCAAGGTAACTAAGTTGTTTCATTTGATATGTTAACTCGTAGAAAGACAAGGTATTACTATATCCAAATTTTTCATAAAAGCTTGTTAAAAAGGGCGCTAGTGATGACAGAACATAACCTCTTTTATTCATTATAGTAAGTGCATGGTTTATTAGTCTTTTAGAATATCCTTTGTTACGGTATAAAGGATTAGTAGCTACTGAACCAATTCCCCCTGCCATAATTAATGTATTGTTAAAAGTTAACTCCATTGGTTTAATCCAGATTACTGATATTAGAAATTCTTTAGAAAACATGCCATACCAATTTATCTCATCATAATAATATTTCATGGCAAAATCTTCCTGCTTTTTAGTTAAGATAGGAAAACATTCTCTTCGAAGATCATAAAGCTGATTATAATCAGTTTTTTTTAGTAATCGTAATTCGTCCATCTTATAACTTCACATACTCATTATTCTTTGATGAAGCATATGCTGCTTCAATAACACGTTGTATTTGAATTCCATCTGTTGCTGGAACTTCAACTTTTGTGTCTTTTAAAATCGATAGGCTAAAACTATCAATTTCTTTGGCATACATATTTCCAAATTCAACATCAATATGTCTAGTCCTATTTTCACTTCTATCTTGTGTGGCATCATATTCTTTTGTATCATCTGAAAAAGTAACTTCAAGTGAACCTGTTTCAATTTGTGAAATAGTTCCTTCTGCTAATAAACTTCCTTTAGTTCCATAAAATTCTAATCTACATTTTGCTGCATCATCTGGAATATTAAAATTTGATTCCACATGACATATTGCACCATTTTCAAGTTCAACTAAAAAGGCACCTGAGTCTTCTACTTCATAATCAAAGGTCAATGTATTTGTAAGACCAGCTACTCGTTTACTTTTATAACCTGTAATATATTGTATTAAATCTAAACAATGAACACCCATATCCATTAAAGCTCCACCACCTGATGTATTATAACTCTGTCTCCAATTTCCTGGCATATCAGGATACCAACATGTTAACTGTGCCCTTGCAGATACGATGTTTCCAATTTTTCCCTCTTGTACAAGCTGTTTCATTTTTTGATGATATGCGTGAAACCTCATCATAAAACCTGTTGCTAGTTTCACGTTTTTTAATTGGCAATAATTAATTACTTCTATTCCTTCTTTTACTGTAAGACAAATAGGTTTTTCAAGTAATATGTGTTTTCTAGCATTTGCAGCTTTTATTGCCTGTTCTTTATGATAAATAACTGGAGATGCAATATATACTGCATCAATTTCTTTATCGGCTAATAAGTCATCAATATTATCAAATGCTTTTTTTGCATTAAATTGTTCTTTAATCTCATTAGCTAAGGTCATATTAACTTCCATAACACTAATTAATTCAGCATTCTCTGATAATAAGATACCTGGAATAGTTCGCCTTCTAGCAATACCACCTGCTCCAATAACTCCCCATTTTACTTTATCCATGATAAATCTCTCCATTTTCTATAACGTGATAAACTTCACCTTTTTCACTCATTATCACAATATTAGCTTTTTTTTCTTTTTTTATGCTTCCAAGTCTTTCGTCTACTCCTAATAATCTAGCTGGATTTAGTGTTGCCATTTTAACTGCCTGTGGCCATGTAATACCTGTGTGTTTAACCATGTTACATACAGCTAAATTAACACTCATCATAGACCCTGAAAGTTGTCCTAATTCATTATAGTTTAAATCTCCATCGCTATAATCATCTTTAGTACCAATAGCATCAGATATTAGAATAACTTTATCTTCACCCATTGCTCTAAAAGTTACTTTTAAAAGCAAGTCAGATACATGAACCCCTTTATTATCTGCAATAAGCTCTGCATATAAATTCTCATCAGCAAGCACGGCCTCTGCTGTACCTGTTTCATGAATATCCTTACAAGCTCTCTCTTTTGGTCCCATACCATCATATAAGTGACAAATTAATTGTATGTCTTTTAATTGCTCCTTAGTGCAACCTGTATGGCCAGCACATGGAATCACTTCTGGTTTTGTTAATAAGAAATCAATAAATTCTCTGGAATTATCAATATCAGGTGAAATCATCCAAATTTTTATTTTTCCTTGACCAGCTTTGTATATAGCTTCATATTCATCTTTATCTACACTTCTTACATTTCTTGTATCTGCTCCATATTCTTTATTAACAAAAGGTCCTTCGCAATTAATTCCTAGAATTGCATCATCTTTTACTTTAACAATCTTTTTTACTCCCTCTTCAAACAAATCTCTTGGCATGTTATATCCAATTGTTGGACAAATACCTAAAGTTCCTCGTTTTTTATGACCTTTTAATGCAGTAATAGGATCATAAGCAAATAATTGTCCTTGCCCACCATGACAATGAATATCAATAAATCCTGGAGTAACTAATTGTCCTTTTGCATCAATTACTTCACCTTTAAAAACTTTATCTTTTGAAATTGTTTGAATCAATCCATTCTTTAAGTATAAATTACCAACAATTATTTTATCTTCTAATACAATTCTGCCATTAATTACATTCAGCATGGAGTGGCCCCGCTAATTCTTTTAAGAAAAACAATTTTCCTGGAAGTGTTGGCATAAAGGTTGAAGGTATCCACATATCGGGGCCATATCTTAACGTCATCCAAAAAGACATACCCTGCCACATCATTCCTCTTCCTAGTGTGCCATCACATCCACCAATTATTTTGTCAGATTGCAAAAATAATCCTGGTCCAATTGTATTTGCTCTACAAGGAACTAGTGATGTTCTGCTTTTAAAACTTGTAATAGCATTTTGCTCAATCGTTAAAGGATGTAACATTGCACCAATTCTATGTGTTTGTTTTTTCCACTCTTCCACACTGTCAAACTCACTTGCAAATTGAGGTTCCCAGAAAGCAATATGGCACATTCTTCCAATCCCAAATACTGTCACCAATTTAGCACCTTCATTTTTAAGCTTGCTTATTTTCTCAGCATAAGTAGGCAAATTATCTTTTGTTGCAAAATTTCGATGACTAACTGGAACTGTTAAATCTCCAAGTGGTCCATAAAAAGCATCAATCATTGCATTTTGAAAAGAGGCTGGATCATCTGATTCTAATGTATTTCCATCACTATCAGACCATTCATCCATGTTAAATCCATATACGTGTTTAGCATCAACTTGCCATTCTGTTAGAAAATAGACAGCCCATTTGTACATACCCATGGGTCCAACTGGTAGAATCATTGCTAGTTTTTGATTATTCTCTCCAGTTGCTTTTATCTCCATTGCAATTTCATGACCCATCATCATGTCAAAATCATGAATAGACTCACACATTACTGGTGTGAATTCATCATTCCAAAAAGATTGTCTTTCTAAGACATTTGCAGGATCGATTGAACAGCATTTGTCAATTTTTTCAAAGTTCCATCCTTTAGGGTAAAACCCTTCTAGTAATGAACCTTTCACAGTATTAATAAAATTCATATATTTTACTCCTTTATGGTAATAATCTCTTGGTTGTTCCTCGCGGCCAAGTATGACAACTTCTAAATGCTTCAGCATATGCTACATTGCATTGTAACCCTCTAAACTTAGATACTGTTTTTGCAAAATCTAAAAAATTTATTTCATCATGATCGCTCATCCATTTTATCTGGCTCTCATGTTTGTCAAGAGCTTTAAGTTTTTTGTCAATGTACTTTGTTATATCAACATACTCTTCTGGTTGAAAATTTATTCCTGCTAATGTGTCCATATAATATATAGGGACAATGCCAGTAGCTTTTGATTGTGTTTCATAATGGGGTACAGAGACAGAAAAAGAAGCATCAAACACTATTTGACTAGTTTGACGATGGTCTTCCATATAATCATCAGGATCATGAGTAATAATTAAATCAGGATTAACCTGTCTAATCACCTCAATCACTTTTAAAACCGTATCTTCATTAGAAGCTTTAACAAGTAAATCAGGTACATCGATTGAAAAAACTTTAATAACACCTAAAACCTTGGCAGCTTCATTTGCTTCTTTTTCTCTTATTACTCGTAATTCATCTGGTTTAATAATTGCATGGCCTTTATCACCGTTTGCAATGTTACACATATATACTTCATGCCCTTCATCTTGATATCTAGCTAATGTACCACCACAACCAATTTCAAGATCATCAGGATGACAGCCAATGGCTAATATTTTCATTTTCTCACCTTCTTATACTAAATGTTTCTGTATAACTTTTATAAAAGCATCAATACAACGTTGGATGTGAGTTTCTTCCCATGATGGATGTAAAAATAAATTAATTGTTCTATCTCTTAATGAATTTGCAACATCACAATGTACTTCGTCATATTGTACACTTTTCTTATCAGTGTATTCACGTGATTTAAATGGGAATTTGTGTTGACCAAATCCATTTAACTCTTTGTACGCTTTTTCCATATATGCTTCTGGCCATTGGATACCATAACATGGTATTCCCATTCCTTGAAGTTCTTTAATGATTTCTGTAGCATCTACATCTAAAATATCAGTAGCTAAAATCATTGGATACCACCAATAAGCATTCTTTCTACTTTCTGTATTTACAGGTAATTTACTAATTCCTCTTTGGTTTTTAAAAGCTTTGTCATACATGTCGGCATATTTGAATCGTCTAGCTAAATTCCATTTATCAAATCTTTTTAATTCATTTAAACCAATAATTGACTGAATTTCAGTCATCCTATAATTAAATCCCACTCTATTATGTATATAAGGTAGTTTTTCTTCTAATGCTAACATGTTCATTCTCTCTTTTACATCATAACCATGGTCTCTAAACGAACGACATTCCCAAGCTAAGTCCTCATCATTTGTTACAACCATTCCACCTTCTCCTCCAGTGGTAAAATGTTTGCTTTGACAAAAACTAAAACAACCAGCATCTCCTATAACACCCGCTTTAACTCCATTATATTCTCCTCCAAAACATTGAGCACAATCTTCAATTACTTTTAAATCATTTTCTCTAGCAAATTCCATAACTGGTCCCATGTCTGTCATAACTCCATATAAATGAACCACAATAATAGCTTTAGTTCTCTTTGTTAGTAGTCCTTCTAGTAATGATGGATCTAAAGTATGATCTTCTGTTACATCACAAAAAACAGGAATTGCGCCTGCTTGAACAATTGCAAATGATGAAGCAATAAATGAATAAGATGGCACAATAACCTCGTCTCCTGGTCCTATATTCATACTAGCTAGGGCAATATGTAAAGCTGCGGTTCCATTTGTACACGACATAGCATATTTAGCGCCGTTCCATTTTGCCCATTCTTTTTCAAACTCCATACCCTTTGGTCCTGTCCAATAATTAACTTTTCCATTTAGTATTGGTTCTTGTATGTCTTTTGCAGTTTCGCTTGCAAATTGTGGCCACATTGGGAATCCTAATTCCTCAATACCTGCCCCATTCATAACTTTCTTTTTTTCTCCCATGTTTTTATCCTCCCTTGATTTCTTTTTTAGTAACGACTAATCGGCACACTGCTTTATGGCAGTTTGATAAATCAATCATATATGTAAACCCTAAAGGTTCAAGTACTCTTCTATATAATAAATCACAATGTTCACAGTAATCTTCATATGGACTCATGTGTGATAATTGGTTAAGCATTCCTTTTGACGGACAATGATGCATGTTTATTTCAATCGTTTCACTTTCCTCATCTAAAATCATTGTAAAATCAGCAGCTTCTTCATTTAATGCTTTTTCCCAATAATCATAACATCCTCTTATTCCTTTATCTTCAACTTGTTTTTTTAAACTATTAGTTAAGTACAAGTCTGATAGGGTTTCCCAAAACTTAACAACTTCGCGTTTACCACCTTTTTTATTTAAATATTTAAATCCCTCTGAGTAAGCTGGGATAAACTGAGTACATGAAATCATCTATTATCCCTCCTAGTAAATACATGGCTACTTTTCCCTGAGGATTTATCAAATGATTTTAACTCATAGATAAAAGGTGTTTTTTCACAAATGCTTTGATAAACAGTTCTATATGTTTCAATATATACAGTGGAAGGGATTTTTCCTTTACTGAGTATATATGTCATACCTGGACAGCTATTTATTGAAAATTCTAATTTATCTACTGTTGCACTTATTTTTATTTCCCATTTTTCCTTTTTATACAATTCTTTAATATATGTTTCCAGAGGCTGTATATTCCCCTTTTTTAATTGGTCAATTAATGGTTTGTGATAAACTTTTGAAAAATCATTTAAATATTCTATGACACCTTCATTTCCATAGTTCTCTAAAATATAGTCAAGTAACATATTCATTGATAAATGAAAATCTTTGTGATAATATTCATTGTCAGCTGCTCTGACATCAAGAATCTTTAAAGCCATTATTATTCTCCAATAATTTTATCTTTAATATAATCTACTAAGAAATCTCCTGCTTTATATATTAATTGAGAAGACCAGGCAGTCCGTACTTCATATCCGCCTTGTGAATATGCTTCTTCTTTTGGAATATATCCTGACTGTGAATTAGCCAATCCAATAATCATGGTATTATTTTGTTTGGTTTCTTCCTTAACTGCTAATCCAAACTCCACATAAACTTCTCCAGGAAAAGTAACAAAAGCGAAATTATCCATAAACATTCCTTGTATCACTGTCTCGTACGTTGTTTCTGTTCTCTTGTTCATAGCTAAAACCATTTTTGCATATGTTTTATCAGGAATACCATCAAACATATCTTCTTCTTTTTCTTTATCTCTAATCATTACCATATTTGCCCATTTTATTTCTTCTTCTTTAATAGGTCGTAATGGGAGGTGTAATATTTTTGAAACAAATTTCACATTTCCTGTTACATTGATTGCTTTATCAATGTTTTCTCTAGCATATATTCCTAATTTTTTCCCAATTCTTTTAGTTTCTCTAAAATCACGCCACTGGTCTGGTTTTTCAAAATTTAAATGATTAATATTTCCTTCTGCTCCATTTGCAAAAAGAACAACCAATTGATTCCCATAAAATTCTTTTAATTGTTTATCAAGACTATCTATATAATCTCTAGAAATTAGCCAATCTAATCCAACTAATATTGCTGGATGTAAAGTGAAGTTAACTAAAACTCCAATTAGTTGTTTCTTATCATTCCATACACTTAAAGTAATCAACTCAGGATCTATTGGTCCAGTAGTTCCAATAATGTCATCAATAGCAAATTTTTCAAAATTCATAACAATATCACCATTTTTTCTTATTAACCTTCTGTTGAAACTTAAATCAGTAACTAATGTTTTCCCTGTTTTTAAAGTGACTTCACTAAATTCTTGTTGATTTAATTTGACTATCTCCTTTAAAACTTTTTTTTCAATTTTATCTAAATATATATCAATAGCTTTTTCAATGCCATGATACATTCTCATACAAGTATCAGGTCCTGAATGAGTGTGAGTTGCGAACATTATAATGTTTTCAAAAGGAATATCTGTGTTATTGGAAATAACTTTTTTCATTGATGTACATGTATCATATTTTAAACCAACCACATCATATCCTAACAAACATATTTTTTTAGTACCATCGTTTAAAATCATAACATTACAATATATGTCGTCATGAACTCCACGCACTTTATTATCGCTTCTTACATTTCCTCCCATAGGTGTTCCAATGGACGGTGTGATTTTTACTTTTCCCATAATTGCTTTCATTTTTTCCACCTCATCTAATTAATATTCTATCAAGTAAGTATCTAGCCCCACCAAGTGTTACAGCGTTTTCTTCCACCTGTGATAGCAAAATTGGTAAATTCTTGTTTTGCCCTAAAGCTATATCTTTAAATATTTTTATAACCTCTGCTAGATACTTTTGTCCAAATATAGTGATTTGTCCTCCAATAATAACTACTTCTGGATTTAATAAGTTTACTGCATTATTAATTCCATAAGCTAAGTATTTAGCATTCTTATTAACCACTACAGTTACATCCATATATAGTTCATCATATCTGTTTTGTATTTCTTGTAAGGAATACTTTGGTAATTTTTTAGTAATAGTTGGAAAACTAGCTACTGTTTCTAAACAACCTTTTGCCCCGCACTTACAACGAGGTCCATTTATATCAACTGAAATATGTCCAAATTCTCCAGCTAAGTTGTGGGATCCACGATAAATATTTCTATTAATAATAATGCCAGCTCCAATGCCGGTATGTACATCAATATATAATAAGTTTTTAATATTTCTTATTTCTTTAACAAAAATAATCTCTGCATAAGCTGCTAGTGATGATTCATTTACTAACTCAATTTGACACAATGGATAAGCTTTTACTAATTGCTCATAAAACAAGTTGCTTTCTGTTAAAGGAATAATTGTTGAAGAAAGCACTTTCTTTTGTTGCATATCAATTAACCCCGGTGCTCCAATGGATATTCCTAATAATTTCTCTTTTGCAATATTTTCTTTTTTTAATAATAGTTTACTGGTTGTAACTAATGAATTTCCCAATTCACCATAAACTACTAGTGGGTGAAATTGTCCACTTATTAATTGGCATTTTAAATTATATAGTCCTAAATAATATCCGTGCTGTTGTAAGTCAGCACAAATAAAGTAAGCGCCTTCTTCATTAACATCTAATAAAATGGGGCGACGTCCACTGCTTTTAACAATTTTTATTCCTATTTCTTGTACTAACCCTTTTATAAGAAGTTCATCAGTTAATGATGAAATTGTTGTGGGACTTAATTTTGTAACATTAGCAATCTGTGCTCTAGAAATACCGTCATGTTGATTAATCAACTTAAATACTAGTTTACTATTAGCTTGCTTAATTGTTTGTTGTGAAGAAAGCTTTTCTTCTTGTTTATTAAACATAATTAATTGCTCCAGTGACTTTATTAATTAAATTGTAACATAAATAAAAAAAAACACAACAATTTCTTTCTATTAAATATCTATTTTAAATGGGGATAAAAAATAATATTAATAATTTCTTTTACTAGCAGAAAACAACGTTAAACTACCAGTATCCCTAATGATAGGGATACTGTGTAATTGTGCAATAATATATTTTCTAATGCTATTCTTATTTTATAAAGACTTAAATTTACTATTTAAGTAATTTGAATAGTAAGAAGGATTAAACTCTTCGCCACAAGTTTTCTTGATTAATTGTTTTGGTGTGTAAATAGCACCATGTGTTTGAATGTTTTCTTTTAACCATAAATTAATCTTTGTAAAATCACCTTTTGCCACTTCACTATCAAAATCTAGCGTTTCTTTCATTTTAGCTAAAAATTGTGAGGCATACGCACTACCTAAAGCATATGAAGGAAAATATCCCATCATGCCAAATCCCCAATGAACATCTTGTAAAACTCCTTTGGTGTTATTTGGAGGTGTAATACCTAAATACTCTTCATATTTCTTGTTCCAAATAGCAGGTAGATCTTTAACCTCTACTTCTCCTTCAAACATCATTCGCTCAATTTCATAACGGACCATAATATGTAATGAATAAGTTAACTCATCCGCTTCAATTCTAATTAGTGATGTTTTAGGTTTATTTACAGCTAAGTAAAACTCATTAGCGGTAACATCTCCTAGTTGATCAGAAAATAGTTTTTTCATGGTTGGAAAGATGTATTGAATAAATTCTTTTGAACGACCTATTAAGTTTTCATAAAATCTAGATTGTGATTCGTGTATTCCGTTTGAAGCACCTCCAGATAATATTGTAGTATTTAGTTTAATATCATTATTCAATCCATAAATTGCATGTCCAGCTTCATGCATGGTGCTATAAAAAGATGATGCAATCATATCTTTGTAATAATGAGTTGTAAAACGCACATCATTGTTATGAAGCCCCATTGTAAATGGGTGCTCACTTTCAGCAATAATATAATCGTCTCTATTCATTTTGAGTAAATCAGTTAAAATATAGCTTAGCTCTTTTTGTTTGTTAATTGGAAAAGACCTATTTAAGAAATCATCTCTAATTGAAGCGCTTTTTTTTACCACTTCTTTAATATTTGGTACAACATCTTTTTTAAGTTGCTTAAAAAACTTATCAATATCATCCATTTCCATACCTTTTTCAAAATCATCTAATAATACATCATAAGCTTTCTTATCTGGTTTTCTATAGTTGGCAAAGCGTTTGTTAAACTCAATTATCTTAGTTAAATATGGTGCAAAACTTTCAAAGTCATCATTTGTCTTTGCCTGTTCCCATGCATGATTTGATTCGTTTCTTAGTTTTGTAAACTCCATGAACTCTTTCATTGGAATTTTTGAAATCTTTTCAAAATTTTCAATATACTCTTCTACTTTACGATTACTTATAAAATCTAATTTGTCTTTTTTGTCTTTTAAATTATATAGTAACTCTTTTACATCGTCATTAATGAATTTTTTGTATGTTTCACCAGATAAAATCGCCATAGCCTGTCCTCTAGCTTGATAGCTGTTTTTAGGTGCTGCAGTATTTCCATCAAAATTTGTAACTCCCATAACATATTGGTAAGCATACTGTATTTGTTCTAGTTCTGTTAATTTTTGTAACATTTCTTGTGTATTCATGTTTTGCTCCTTTGCAAATTTATTTCTACCTACATTTTACAGTTTAAATTGTTAATTTTCAATAGTTGTACCTCTATGAAACATCCCACTTTTTGAACATAATAAAAACTTGTAATAAAAATATCATATATGGTATAATTATTTATAATATAATGTTATGTTCAGAAGGAGGAATATTATGAAGAAAAAGTTAATGGTTATTATTAGCTTTATTTTGGTCTTTACCTTGGTTTTCGCAGCGTGTGGTGCAAAAGACGACACTGGTGCTGGA
>JAUUZV010000142.1 GCA_030592085.1 Clostridia bacterium
TGAGCTAGAGGTACTAAATCACCACTTGCTCCTAATGAACCTTTTTCAGGGATAATAGGATGAACTCCCTTATTTAACATATCTACTAAAGTTTCTATAGTTGAATATCGTATTCCTGAATAACCTCTACATAAATTATTAATCCTAAGAAGTATTATTCCTCTCACAATCTCTGTATCAAAAGGTTTCCCCCCACCAACAGCATGTGAAACTATTAAGTTTTTTTGAATAAGCTTTGATTCTTCTTTATTTATAAAGACTTCACTAAATTTACCAAACCCAGTAGTTATGCCATATACTACTTTACCTTCATTTACAAATTTATTAACCACATCTCTTGATTGATTAATTTTCCCAATAGATTTTTTTGAAATAGCAATATGTGTATTGTTTCTACATACTGAAATAAATTCTTCTATAGTTAAACTATTACCATCAATAATTATTTTATCATTCATATCTGCTCCTGTTCCTTTGAAACCTTATAATTAATTTAAAATAAACAAAAGGCAAAATGAGTTGCGCGCTAACACAATTCATTTCACCTTCTTATATCTAATATCTATAGGCTTATTATTTAATTAACTAAATCATATAGTATCAATCTTTTACTGTCAATTATTACTCAACCATATACATATTTATACGCAATATTCCTTGCTTACCTTCTTTTATAATCATTAATCGGTTTTGAGGTGAAATTGGATTAGGTAATTTTTCAATTTCAACTATACAATCATCAGGTATATCAATAATAAGTTTTCCTTTTTTACCAATAATAATTGCTTGTTTATTTTTATGCTTTATCTCCATTGCGCTATTTAACATCATAGCAACACCCTTTCCTTTTACTAGAGTATATTTATCAATAATTGTTATTTCTTCAGGTGTTTTACTATTTATTTGTCGCTCCCAATTTTCATACCATAACTCCCATCCAGGTGTCAGATTTGTTTTCGCTTTAAAAAATACATCATCTCCAGATGTTATAGGGATAATATCACTCATAATTGGATTATCAGGGCACGGGATTTCATCTGTACCATAGGGTACTAACATATTATGCCTATCAGGATACTTCATATCTAAGCTTATTGGATTATCATAATAACAAATGCCTGGATCCATAAGGTACATTTCACCATTATACTCAAATACAAAACTTCCCTTGTCTGCGTGTGTATGTCCTGCTCCAGATTTATTACCAGGAACAAATATTCTAGAGTATCCTTTCTTGGCTTTTCTATATGAAGATACATGTCCTGTAATAGGAAGTTTTACTAAATTTCGCTTTTTATAATTACCTTTTTTTATTTTCTCATTTAAAATCCAAACCATGGGATTATCCCCCATTCCATATAACTTAAGATGTTTATAATAAATATCAGGCCATACACTATTTGGAAAGAAATAAGTCATAAAAGAAAGATGTACTTTATATTGATTTATGTATGCAGGTTTTACCTTAAATCCAGAATCACAAAAAGGTATAAAATCTATAAAATCATCACTTGATTGAACTACTTCAGCAAAATCAACTGTTTTATTTACTTTAGAAGGTAAAAGTTTATTAATATCAATGCCTCTTGTTCTAGCGTAAATATATAGCGTTAAAAAGGCATCCTTACCAACACATGAAAAATAACCAGGTCCTTCAACATATCCACCATCGTCTTCAATTGTATTATTTAGATTCTCAATAATATCATCAAGTGCTATATCCATGTACTTTTCAATACGAGGATAATTTTTCATTAGTACAGCGTATCCATACATTCTACCAGGACTAAACCATGCCATTTGATTACAATGGAATATATATTCATATTTCCATGTATTAAAATTAATGCTTCCAATACCTTCTTCTGCCATTTTTCTAAGAACTAATTCTCTTCCTAAGTCAGTGAACATTTCACCTGCAATATCTAATATTAATGCACATTCATATATAGCTAGAGATTGAACAAAACACCGGTGGTTAAATGTACTAGTTTTAAAGTCACAAATAAAGCTATCATCCCAGTTATCACATGATGCTATAACCAGAGCATATCTAGCAGCTAACCTTAATAACTCTTTATCTTTATATACTATTCCAGCAATTGCAGCTTTATCACCTTTTTGCAATAAATACTTTAACTCATCTCGTTCTCTATTATACCTTGTGTCTTGTAAGAAATTAACAGAATCACGTATATGTTTTTCAGGAAAATTTATATCATCTTTATCTAAATTTTCCATAAATATTTTATGACCTATTTTATCTAATTCGTTCTCTTTTTTTACTCTTTTTCTTAAATTCTTAACTTCATCTTCATTAAGTAAAATACCATAGGTAGGAGTATATTTAGGAGTATAATCTTTTGGTTTTAAGTGTTTCTCCCAGGTGTTTTCATCAAAATTGTTTTTTGACTCAATATATTCACTTAGGAGATTTTTATTTGAAAGACCGAACCAATTAAACCATCCGCTTCCGTCCACATGGTCTTTATTCCCTACACTAATCACTAATTTCGTAATGTTTTTAATTGATGAAACATCAATCTCATACTCATGTTTTCTTCCATCGTCACATGTGAATTCTTTACTAAGAGTAATCGAACTATCAAAAATTTCAACTAAAAGAATTGCTCCTGTTTGAAGAGCTGCGGAAATTATCATTGTGTCTTTATTGGTAGTTTGAAGATTATCATAATCACGGCTCATGGTAAATGCATATTGAGTCGGGTTTTTTTCTTTCCAAATAAAATGAACATTACACCATATTTGCTTAAGCGAAACTGTACTTGCATTTTTATTTGATATAACCCATTTATCTAATTCACTTAATTCTGGATCCCAAAAGGGTTCAAAAATTGATTCTGCAACATTTATGTTTACTGGTTTCATATTATACTCTCCCACTCAATCATCCTGTTACCTACGTATACAAATTTAAAATTCTCTATGAAGTAATTAAGATTATATCTATTATATATATCATAGAGAAAATAACCAAGATAGAATTGTTCTTTTCTTGTTAACCTAATATTACCTATGTTATGATAAATCACGATACCAATTAAGGATTTAAAGTTTTATGAAACAACACGACTTACTTACGGGAAGTATTCCAAAGCATATTTTACGTCTTGCACTACCTTCTATAGCAGGAATGTTTTCATTTGTTATATTCAATCTAACTGATACTTATTTTATATCACAATTAGGAACAAATGCTCTTGCTGCCATGGGATTTACTTTTCCAATTATAATGATAGTAGGTGCTATTTCAAGTGGTATAAGCATGGGCGCTGCTTCTCTTTTATCTAGGGCTAAAGGTGCTAAAGATTTTCATCTAATGCAGAGAATTGCAACTGATGGGATTTTACTATCTCTACTTTTTGTTGCCATTGTAAGCATAGTTGGAATATTTACAATGGATGAGGTTTTCACATTACTAGGTGCAGGAAGTGAAACTTTACCATTGGTTAAAGATTATATGCTTATATGGTATGGATTTGTAATTGTAGTATTAACTCCTCCAGTGTGTGATTCTTGTATGCGGGCCAGTGGTGATATGATACGTCCATTTATTGTGATGTCAATATGTGCGGTTTTTAATATAATTCTTGATCCACTATTAATTCATGGTTACTGGATATTTCCTGCGTTAGGTATTAAAGGTGCTGCATATGCAACAATAATTGCTCGTTCTCTTGGAATGATTGCAACTTTATCTTTTGCACATTTTCATCATCATCTGATTTCATTTAAATTTGATAAGATAAGTGAAATATTTAATTCATGGAAAAACATTATAAAAATAGGACTTCCTAGTGTTACGGTACTATTAATGCCTCAATTATTAAGAAGTGTTCTTACAACTTTAGTTTCATCAACAGGTGGAGCAATTGCAGTTGCAGCTATTGCAGTGGGTGCACGAACTGAAAGTTTTATTACAATGGTTCCCTTTGGTATTGGTCTTGCATTAGTTCCAATAATAGGGCAAAATTGGGGAGCGAATAAATTTGATAGAGTATATTTCACTAGAAAATATTCTATTAAGATAGCAATTATCTATGGATTAATAATGTTTACTATATTCATACCACTAGCAAAACCCATAGTGCGTATTTTTACAAGTGATGAACAAGTAGTTCTTCAGAGTGCATATTATTTATGGATAATGACATTTGGAATGATTGGCCTTACTCTTACAAATTGGATGAGCCGAATCTTTACAACCGTAGGGCGACCATTTTGGACTGTTGTCTTAAACGTAATTGGTATTTTATTAATAGTAATTCCCTTTGCGATTATTGGTAAAGCTATTTATGGATATATTGGAATATTAATAGGTATTTGCCTGGGTCAAATTTTAGTGGGTATATGGGCTATAATATTATCTAAGAAAAAATTATAAATCACTCTTTTTTATATTTTTCATAACTTTATCGTTTACCTAGTGTTTTGCAAAAATCAAAATAATACTCCATATTATCAATTGGTACATTATGAGGGAGTTCCCCAGCAGCCTTTATAAAATAGCCTTCACAATCTTTCCCTAAATCTGTACATCTTTTTACCTCTTTATAAATATCTTCTTTTGTTCCATATGTAATGATTTCTGTACTTACATTTCCAATTATTATTTTAGTCTTGCCATACTTCTTAATTATAGTTTTTAAATCTGTTTCATTTTGCACCATAACTCCATCTACTCCTAAAGCAAAAATATCGTCAATTACATCTAGATAATTACCATCTGAGACAAACAATATTTTTTTACCAGCTTTCTTAAAAGGCTCAAATATTCTTTCATAAGAAGGAAATATGTTTTTTCTATACCACTCAGGAGGAAAGACTAATCCTCTTGCAATTGCTATATCGTCATGACATAAAACAATTGGAGAATCTATGGTTTTTGCCCATTGTTCAGTATTTTGTATTGAAAATTCTGTAAATAAATCAATAGTATGTTTAAATTTTTCTCCTTCCATTGCTGCAGTAATTAGAAACATCTCCCATCCAAAAGTCATTATAAAAAACTGGAATAAGGTTGTATAATAAATTCCAGTCATTAATGAAGTGTTTCCAACGTTCAAATAATCAATTGATGAATTATATAATGATTCATCTCTATATTTTTTACTACATACTCTAACTTTTTCTTTTACATCTTCAAATGGATTATAATCTAATACTTCTTGTTCTGATAAAAACTTATAATCTTCTTCCCACAAACTACCTGTATAACTCCATTTAGTTACAATATTGCCACTTTCAGTGATTTTTTTTGATTCATTCTCTTTAAAAGATATAGAATGTTTTGGAACTTCTATCATCATATCAATATCAATTTTTTTCATTGTTTCTAACATTGCATTAAATGGATCAATAAAAGGATCAATCTTTGAGATTTTCTTAATAAACTCTGGATGCTCAATCATATCCATTGAGGGAATTCTATCTGTAGTTTTAAAATTTATCGCTTTTAGGGCACGCTGTTTAGACATTTGTACAATCCTTTTTAATCTTTTATTTTTGATAATTCATTATAAGTCAAAATCCACAGGTTCTTTAATTAATGTAATTACCTCTTGGTTTGTTTTGCTTTTTGCTAGTGCCCACATTAATTTAGTAACAGCACTTTCTGTGCTCATTAACCCACCTTCAATAACATTTGGATAATTACGAACCTTATTACTTATCTCATAAAGTTTCATGTTTGTACCTTCATACATAGCTTGAGATACAACTAGTATTAAACAACTTTCCTTATTTTGTTTATGAAATGTTTCTATGGCATCACCAAATACAAAAGGAATTGATCCTGTTCCGTAAGCCTCAATAACGACTGCATCATATATACTTAACATATATATAAAAGCTTTTGTATTTAGTCCTGGAAAAAGTTTAATTACATGTACATTTGTATTTAATTTATTAAAAAATTGTAGCTTTTTACTATTTACTTGATATTCCTTTAAAAAGTTTTTATCATAAACTATTTTGTCATTTATAAAACGTGCTACATATAGTCTATTTAAACTTACAAAAGCATCATCACTTTTTGTTCTTGTTTTTCTAGCTTGTGTTCCATGGATTACTTTACCGTTAAACACTACAAAAACACCACCGATACCTTCACAGGCAAATTTTATACTCTGTGATAAATTAGTGATTGCATCATTATCTTTCTCTTTTATAGGTCGTTGAGAACCTGTTACAATTACGGGTTTCTTTGAATGTTGTATTAAATATGATAGGGCTGCTGAAGTATAAGCTAATGTGTCCGTTCCATGAGTAACTAAAAATCCATCATATTCGTCATATTTTTCTTTTATTTGCTTAGTGATATCTAGCCAATGTTCTGGGATAATATTACCACTATCAATACTCATTAATTGTATTCCATCTATCAAAATATCTCTATTATTGCATGGTACTTCTTCAAGCAACTCATCAAAAGTTAACATAGGTGATAATCCATAATCAGTATCACTGCAACTTATGGTTCCTCCTGTTGATATTAAAAGTAATTTTTTCATAAATCTACCCATCAATTTCTTTATACTCTTATTCTATCATGAACTAAAAAAATGCGTAATCAATATCTTCATATGAATATATATTGATAAAAAGAAACCGTTCTCCCTTTAAAGGAGAACGGCTATTTGTTATAAATATTAACTTTTAAATTTTATAACTTAGTCAGCAAGGCTTGCTCCACTAAAGTCGATTGAACCTAGCATACTTCTTTCCCA
>JAUUZV010000128.1 GCA_030592085.1 Clostridia bacterium
AAGCTTTTAATAAAGGATGATGAAATTGCATACAAAAAACGTAGTGATTCTGACATATGCATTGTTTTTTCCATAAAACCTAACACCCATAGTGCTTCATATTTATTTACTTTAGAAAGATTATATGTATCTTCTTGTAGATGCATTTGATTTTGTTCTATCTTAACTTTAGTATTACGCCAATCTAATTCAAAATCACCATTAGGATATAATATTACTATAAGTTCTTTATATGTTTTTTTATTATCTTTTCTTTTTTTCTTGTAAGCCAAATTCATATTCCTTTCAAAAGTGCTATTAGCAGCACCATATATTATATCAGATATGTAATTGGCTTTTATAGAAAAATTTAAAAAACATTTATTAATTTTATGTTTTTTTATAGCGAGTTGCACGAGAACTATTATATGTGGTTAGATCTCCCTTGTTTACTAGTTTTTTTAGCACTTCATATGTTTGTGTTTTTCCTAATCCAATAACTTTTTGAGCTTCAATTCTACTTATTGAACCAAAAGCATATAAATAGTTATAAATTAATTGCTCTTGACTACTTCCTTCTTTAAAGAAGGAATGTTCAGAAGACGACTCATATACAGATGAAATAATTGTTGGAAGTTTAACTGTTATACTATTTTCCATTACTTGAAAAGAAGGTTTATTCATATAGTTTTTGTATTGTTCTTTAATTCTTCTAATACCTGTTCCCATTCTCTCAACAATTCCAACTCTCATAAAAATCTCAGTAATAATACGATTTCTAAGTAGTGATATTTTCCCTTCTACAAATTCTTCTTTACTTAATTCTCCTGGTAAACTTCCAGGTGATACAATTTCAATTCTATCATTGAAAAACTCTATTCTTATTTCTCCTTCATGAAAATAGTCACGATGAATAATAGCATTAGCCACAGCTTCTCGATATGCTATAAGAGGTACTCCATTCATAGTTTGTCTAATGGCTTCTTTTATGACTTCTCTTTTAGAAATATTTCGCTGATAAAACTCAATTGCTTTAATAAATTGTTCAATAATTGAACAATTTTTTACTCGTTGTCTTTCTATAATTATAGATGTGTTATTATTTTCATACTTAACCAAATTAATTACACTACATCTTATCTTGTTTTGATCTGATAGTAATACAGCTCCATTATTATATTGATCATTCTTTAATAATTCTAAAGTAATTAATATGTTTCTATCTACTTCTAGTAGTCCTGTATGCCGCGTAAGTTGCTTTGATAGAACATTAAAGGTCATTTCTCCTTGTGTAGAAGATGACGTCTCAAAAGTTAAATTACGACCAGCAAGAATTAATTTTTGATATTCGTTTCTCTTAATTTCTTTTGTAGAACTATCACTTCGTTTATATGACTTATTACGATATGTATAAGGTGTAAACTCTCCTTTGTAAATAGATAGTACAATCAATGATTTTTTGTTAACCATATATTCACCTATTTCAAAATATGGTACTGGTTTAATATTATCATTAATAGATTGTTCAAGTTGCATTCGTACTTCTTTTTGATTATTTACACCTACAACTCTTTTATCATCAGCAATACCAATAATAACCTTCCCATTATGATAATTAGCAAAGGCTACAACTGTTTTAAGTAGATTTTTAGTTAATTCTACTTTAAATTCAATATATTTATTCTCTCCATTATTAATTAAATCATTAATATTATTCATATTACCACCCATCCGAACGCAAATATTATTTTTCGTTCTTATTGTATCAAAGAAAAAGCCTGGTATCAATAAACTATAGTTTAAATACCGAAAGCAACCGAACGATAACGAACGTATATAATTTATTAATATATTATATATATTGCACGAGGCAACAACATAAGCTACTATGGTAGTGATATTTATTAGAATAATTATAAAAATAATCTGGAGGATTTATGAACAGTAAAGAAATTGTAAGGCGAACATTAGATTATGATAATCCCATAAGAGTGGCACATTCCTATGGAGATTCTGATTTTTCATGGATTGGTAACAATGTTAAAACACATTCAACTGATTGGAAAAAAATAGGACCATCTACCTATGAGCGTTATGATGAATGGGGAAACCTTTGGGGTCGAATAGATGATACTTCAAAAGGTGAAGTATTAAAAGGTGTATTAACTGATACAGAAAATGTTGATGACTATGAATTCCCAGATTATTCTAATTTTGCTGATTATGACATAGCTGATAAAAATTCTGATAAATGGATTGTTGGAGGTATGCCTGGGTTTACTTTTAACATTGCTAGAAAACTATTTAAATTAGAAGATTATTTAGTAAAATTATTAATAGAAGAAGATCTAGTACGAAAAGTTCATGATAAACTTGATTTAATACTTATGGATATGATAAAAAACTATGCTAAAGCAGGAGTAGATAGTATTATGTTTCCAGAAGATTGGGGTACTCAAACTCAAACTATGATAAGTCCTATATTATGGAAAAAAGAGTTTTTCCCTAGAACTAAAAAACTATGTGATTTTGCTCATGAAAATAAAATTAAAGTATTTATGCACTCATGTGGTAAAATAAGTGAAATTGTTCCTGGATTAATGGAAGCTGGAATTGATTTATTACAATTTGATCAACCAACATTACATGGTATTAATATTCTAGCTAACCATCAGAAAAAGGGTAAAATAACTTTCTGGTGTCCAGTTGATATTCAAAAAACATTACAAACAAAAGATGAAACTATTATAAGAAATGAAGCCAAAGAAATGTTAGATAAATTATGGCAAGGTAAAGGTGGCTTTGTAGCTGGTTTTTATGGAGATGATGCTTCAATTGGACTTGAATCAAAATGGCAAGAAATTGCAAGTGACGAATTTGACAAAGCAGGAAAAAGAGACAATTATATAAAATAGAAATCTAAGGAAAGCACAATAGTGCTTCCCTTTTTATTAAGTATTGTTACAATTCTATATAGTATCTATATACGTATTCTTAACTCTTTTTGATTGAAGAAAATATAAATACCATATTGTAGAGTAAATAAGTGCCCCTATAACATTCCATAAATTAAATCCGCCCTCTGGTATGAATGCAGAGAGTATAATATTTGTAAGTATTGAACTTATGAAATAGTAAATTAGAAAAAACTTTACTATACTTACTGCATTTTTAGAAATTTTCCAAAGTTTTATTCCAGCTATTATCCCAAATACTATTATAGATATTGATATACAAGTGCTAATTATAAAAACAGCTTTAACTGCTGGATAAGAAGCAAAATATGGTAGAGTTATGTTCCATCCAATAATCATAGAAATTGAAGATAGTAGTGGGCTTAAGATTGTAACTGATATACAATAAAATAATAGCCATCCTCCTACTTTTTCATTAATATCTACTGATTTATAGTATTTTGTCTCTGTTACTTCAACAATTTCATCAGATTTTATATCTTCTAGTACTTTGCTATCTTTATTACATGAATCACAAACAATAATCTTCATATGATTTGACTTAATTTCATGCTTCATAGCACCATTAGACATATTCTGTCCACATTTTTCGCATATCCAACTCAATTTATTATTCCTCCCCTAATTCTCTTACTTTATAAATATATTTATTAATAATTGCTTTGCTTTCAATTACAACTACACAGGTTATTATCTCTCTTTATTTATATTAGAGCTTCTTTTACTTATTATTCTATAAATTTCTTCTTTATCCCTTTTCCCAATTCCCCGAATTTCGATAATTTCGATTTCTGTAGGTGTGATAAGCCTATATACAATCCTATTTTTTTTTCTTACGATATAAATTTTAAAAAAGCCACTTAAATTTATATTGAATTTATTCCCTAATTCTTGCCCTAATAATGGATTTTCTGTTAATTGATCAATCTTCTTATTAACCAACTTTTTTATACTTCCATCTAATTCTCTATAATCTTTAGCTGCATCGAAAATAAATTCTATTTTGTAGCTCATATATCTTCTCTAACTTTATTCCAAGACACATTTCTTTCAGGTTTATAATTCTTCAATCGTTTATCAATTACTTCTTTAATTTCTAGCTTTTCAAAAATATCTTCTAGGTTGTGAAAGAATACATAATCCTCAAACGAAACCATAACAGCTTCTAAATTATTATTTTTAGTTATGTATAAAGGATTTCCAGAAACTGCTAATTCTCTAACTTTCTTAGTTAGCTCTCTTTGGAGTTTTGTAATTGGTATTATATTATTTGATTCTACTAACATTATTTCTCCTTTTTCTATACATATTATACTACATACTATTATATGTAGCAATAATGATATTTATTTAACTGTTTCTTTCACATCCCCCTGTAATTCTATTAATTTTCTATACTGTTTCAGTTTTTCTATTAGGAATGTGTTGTTACTTGTAATTATTATTAACAACAGCAAAAGCTTTATTCAAAATACGCAGTAGCGTATTTTTTAGCTTGATTTAGCATAGAAATCATTTGGTCTCTATCATAGGTAACATTTATCGGAAGTTTATCAAAAAATTCTATTTTCTCCATTTCAGTAATTTTAGGTAGTTCTTCAAATTTATGTATTTTTGCAAAATATACTCTGCCATTATTATGCAAAGTACCATCATCATTGAATAATTCATAATCCCAAACAGGTACAATATCAAATTCTATTGCTCCTGTTTCTTCATATAGTTCTCTTTTAGCTGCTACTAAGGGAGTTTCACCTTCATCAACATGTCCACCAGGTACTTCCCATTTTCCTCTTCTTTTATGAAAGCATAAAACCCATTTTCCATTAAATTCACTTTCAATAGCTACAAATCCAATATTATCAATTGAACCTGCAATATGATTTTTAATCATGTAGTCCTCCCATTATCCTTTAAAATCTAATTCAAATATTTCTCCGTTTTCAAGCCAGGGATTTTCATCTACTGAGTGAATCAACATTCCATGGCATACTACAATAACTTTTTTATACTTTATATATTTTTTTAATGTACTAAATAAACGGTTTTTTAGGGAATCATTATCTTCCCAGAGTCTTTCATCTCCTTTTGGATAATCTCCATTACGTTTGTTAAATTCAATTATTCTACTATTACCTTCTTTTGGTGAAATTTCTTTACAATTTATATCCTCTAGCCATTCATAAATATTTGGTTCAACAATTATATCTATCTGTAATTCTTTTGATAATATAGCAGCAGATTGAAGTGCCCTAGTATAAGGAGACGACAAAATGATATTAGCATCTTTAAGTCTATAATCATTTGCAGCTATTTTTAATTGTTCTATTCCATTTGCGGTAAGTGGTGCAAAATTTATAGCAATCCCCTTATATATTGTTTTACCGTTATTTTCATAGTCTGCTTCTCCATGTCTTATTAAATAGAACATATAATCCTCCATAATAAAATTAATCACTTTTAATAGAATCTATTAAAGCCTTTTCAAAACTTTTAGATTCAACTTTTCCCCACAGGTTTCCATCAACATTAGTATTACTATATTCAGCTCCTAGTTTCCCAGCAACTAAAGTATTAACTAGAAAAGTGTTTTTACCCTCATATATAATTATACCAAGTTTACTACTTGTAATAAGATAATCAATATAGTTTTTTATTGATTCAGGTGCTAATTCGTCCATTTCTCTTAAGTAAACAATATATTCTTTTCCCTCAATTAAACCAATTTGTTTTTCTATAGTGTATGCTTTATTAGGCCAATAATCATCATATAGAATCAAATTATTTTTCTTGCTAAAACCACTACCATACAAAACTTCTGATACATTAATCTTGTATGAAATACCAACTTGCCAACTATTAGGAGCCCTTTCATCTACGTTGAATGAAAAATACTCCTTTTTCTCAACTTTAAGTCTCACTATATATGATGTATTTTCAATAAGCACATCATATTGATCATCATATGTTAAGTTTTCTCCAAAAACTACAAAACCCTTATCTTCAGGTGGCAATTCTGATTCATCTATTATTTTAATATCTTCTGGTAATTCTGTTGATGTAGTACATGCAGTAAAAGATAGTAAAATAACAATAATTAAAAATAACCTTATAATTTTGCTCATTTCATCACCTATCTTTCAATATTTACTTGTTTTTCTTTGCCTAATGTTTCCCTATTAATATAATATATGTTAATTGTATCATAATATTTTAACATCGTTGACAAGAAGTCGCCCACCTCAATAATTATTCGCAGTTATCTTTTTACTACTAGTATCCATAATATCACTCCGTTTCTATATACTAAAATGATAATTTTCTTTTAACAATTATTTAAAAGTATAATTAAATTCAATTTTAACAGTTACAAAATTACCACTTTGTGTAGTAAATGTTGCAGTTATTTCTCCTTTTAATGAAGTACCATTAAACATTACTTTTTCATATTGTTCGCCCTCTTCTAATGATGTTACAAATTTAGTTAAATCTATTCCAATAGATGTGTTAGGGTCTTTTATTAATGCGCTTACATTATATTTGTTAAATTTATTGTTTAAATCTTTAATTTTATCAAATATTTCTTTACTATCTTCCATCTTATCCATAAAGTTCTCTGGGTCATCATTTTGCTCTCCATTAGCAAGTTCCTCTCCAGCTTTTACATCATAATTTGGATTTATAAACCATATTGGGAAAAGATCTCCAGATGGTTCAATCTTGTTTGTTGTATCAGTTTTTAATTGTCCATCATTATCTCTATATGTTATTTTTGTTTCTGTTTCTATCCACTCTTCACTTGTTAAATCTGTTGGTAATGAAGGTAATATTTCAAATGAGTCCATTTCTGATTTAATGGTAAATCTCTTTAATTTTCCAAGGGTATCCGTTCCTAACATTCCTTCAATATCATCAAAACCAGCTGGTAAGTCAAGGTCAAATTCAAAATCTTCACCAGGGATTAATCCTCCTAATCCTGATAAAATATCACCAAGACCTCCATCAGATGGGGTTTCATCTCCACTTGGTGTAGGTTCACCTGATTCACTTGGGAAGAAGTCACCAAGTCCTGAAAGCATTCCACCTAAGCCACCACCACTTTCAAAATCTGAACCATCGTAGGAATAAAGCCCACTGCTTGTGACATCTTCTTTATAGTCTCCTTTTTCATAATGAGAAGTATATTTATAATCTATGGTCATATCATCAACAAAGTATGTGTCTCCATACGTATTTCTTTGATATTGTAAAAATTCTAAATTAGTAGAATCTGACTCATATCTTGATAACGATTCAGTAAGAG
>JAUUZV010000237.1 GCA_030592085.1 Clostridia bacterium
CTTGCATCTACATCGTGTAATTTTTCAAATGAAAATACTGGAACTTTAACAGCATAATATTCACTTTCTTTATACAACCCAGTTCCATATGAAAATTGTGATAATTTTTGCCCCATTATAACTTTTGTTGCAAGTTCAATCATGGGGATACCTGTTACTTTACTTATATATGGAACAGTTCTACTAGATCTAGGATTTACTTCAATTACATAAACTTTATCATTTGAAATAACATATTGAATATTTACCATACCAAGAATATGTAATTCGCTTGCTAATTTTTTAGTATATCTTACTAAGGTATCTTTAATTCTCTTAGACAATGTTACAGATGGATAAATAGATATACTATCACCAGAGTGAACACCCGCTCGCTCTAAATGTTCCATAATTCCTGGTATCAGTACTTGTTCACCATCACATATGGCATCTACTTCTACTTCTTTTCCAACCATATACTTATCAACTAAAATAGGATGCTCTTGTTTTTCTATATTAATAATATCCATATACTCAGTCAAATCCTTATTGTCATAAGCAATTTCCATTCCTTTTCCACCTAATACATACGAAGGTCTTACTAATACTGGATACATTAACTGATTTGCAGCTTTTAGCGCTTCTTCTTTAGTAAAAATCGTTATTCCCTCAGGCCTTGGTATATTGGCTTTTTCTAGTACTTGCTCAAATTTTTCACGGTCTTCAGCTGCATCAACAAACTCAGCTTGTGTTCCAAAAATTTTAACTCCCATTTTAACTAAATCTTCTGTTAGTTTAATAGCTGTCTGTCCACCAAATTGTACTATGGCTCCCATTGGTTTTTCTATATTAACAATATTTTTTACATCTTCTGCTGTTAATGGCTCAAAATATAATTTATCAGCAACATCAAAATCAGTTGAAACTGTTTCAGGATTATTATTTACAATAATAGTTTCATAACCTAACTCTTTTAATGCCCATACACAATGAACAGAGCAGTAATCAAATTCAATTCCTTGACCAATTCTAATTGGTCCTGAACCAATAACCATTACTTTTTTGCTATTAGTTTCTTTTACTTCACCTTCATCATCATAAGTTGAGTAATAATATGGTGTTTTTGCTTCAAATTCAGCAGCACAAGTGTCTACCATTTTAAATACTGCAAAAATTTTGTATTGTTCTCGTAATTTTTCAACATCACATGGTTGGCAATTAACGAATTTAGCAATAGCTACATCAGCAAAGCCCATCTTTTTACATTTTTTTAGTAATTCCTTAGATAAATCGCTAATATTTAATTTTTTTAATTGTTCTTCTAAAATAACAATATTTTGTATTTTATATAAGAAAAATCTATCAACTTTAGTTATATCAAAAATCTTATCGATTGGTATCTCTCGTCTTATAGCTTCTGCTAATAAAAACAATCTCATATCATCTACTGTTTTAAGTTGCTCATAAATATCATCAATTGATAATAAAGCTACAAATGGTTGATCAAAACTATATAAATTTAATTCAAGTGAACGTATGGCTTTTAGTATTGATGCTTCTAAAGAATTTTCAATTGCCATAACCTCTCCAGTTGCCTTCATTTGAGTTCCTAGTTCTCGCTTAGCTTTAACAAATTTATCAAAAGGCCATTTTGGTATTTTTGTTACTACATAATCAAGAGTAGGTTCAAAACATGCATATGTTTTTTGTGTAACTGAATTTTCTATTTCATCAAGTCCATATCCAATGGCAATTTTGGTAGCTACTTTTGCAATTGGATAACCAGTTGCTTTTGAAGCTAGTGCTGATGATCTAGACACTCGTGGATTAACTTCAATTACTGCATATTCAAAACTATCGGGATGAAGGGCAAATTGCACATTACAACCACCTTCAATATTTAATTCACTAATAATAGTAAGTGATGCACTACGTAACATTTGATATTCTTTATCTGATAGGGTTTGTGAAGGTGCAATAACAATACTATCACCTGTATGCACTCCCACAGGGTCAATGTTTTCCATATTACATACAGTTATAACATTTCCTTTTCCATCTCTCATAACTTCATATTCTATTTCTTTCCACCCAGAAATACATCTCTCAATTAATACCTCTGTTACTCTTGAATAACGTAATCCATTACTCCCAATATCATGTAATTGCTGTTCATCATAAGCAATTCCACCACCTGTTCCACCTAGGGTATATGCAGGTCGTACAATAACTGGATAATCTATTATTTTAGCAAATGAAAGTGCATCTTCAATATTTCTAACCACTTTACTTTCAATGACTGGTTGATTAAGTCGTAACATAGCATCTTTAAATTCTTGTCTATCTTCTGCCATTTTAATAGCTTCTACTGCTGTTCCTAATAGCCGCACATTATTTTCTTCTAAAAAACCTGTTTCCGCTATTTCCATAGCTAGATTTAGTCCTGTTTGTCCACCTAGGGTTGGTAAAATGCTATCAGGTTTTTCAGCTGTAATAATTTTTTTAAGTACTTCAACAGTCATGGGTTCAATGTATACTTGATCTGCAATAAA
>JAUUZV010000129.1 GCA_030592085.1 Clostridia bacterium
AATTATCAGAATTTATTCAAAATCCATATCTCCAGGTTGCTTACTAGTTATCTTATTTACTTTAACTCCTTTAGGTCGTTTAACTTCACCGCTTAATAATGGATCATTTGTATCGCTCATCCATGTATTAAGTTTAGATGATAATTCTTTATATACATCCTCATATACTTTATTATTAACTAAATTAACCCGCTCCACAGGGTCAAGGTGTAAATCAAATAACATTTCTGTATCTATTTCTTGTTCTAACCAACCACTTTCTTTCATAAATTTTTTCACGGTGTTATTACTAACATTTGATGGAACTACATGATCATAACCATCAAAACGCTTAATATATTTATATCTTCTTGTTCTTATACAACGCATTGGTTCATAAGCTGCATGAAATGTAACTTCTGCAAATATTTCATCTCTAATTTCTTGTTCGTTTTTCTCTAAAATAGGTAGCAAAGAATTACCCATAATATGTGATGGTTTTTTAATATTTAGCACTTCACATATGGTTGGAAAAATATCCATATGAGAGACTAGTGCATCAGTAGCCTTACCAACTAATTTATTTCCAGGATATTTAATAATCAGTGATACTCCAATACCAGTATCATAAAGATTACACTTCATATTAGGCATACATACACCATGGTCAGTTGTGAAAAATACAAAGGTTTCATCTTCTAAATTTGCTTCTTTTAATGCATCTAATACAATTCCAACTGCATTATCTGCAATTGCTGCTGATGCCATATAGGAAGCAAAATCTTCTCTAGCTATTTTATTATCAAATATTGGAAATGGAGGCATAACATTATCAGGATTTATATCACCTGGTTCTGGCCATCCTCTATGTGTATTTATCATACCAAATGCTAAGAAAAAAGGTTTACCTTTAGATTCCTTTAAATATTTTGCTACATTTTTAGCATTTACAATATCTCTAGGATTACTATCATCATCTCGTTCTTTGTTTCTCTCAGAAATAATTTTCTTGTATCCAATTACTTCTTCTTTAGGCCATGCTACATGTTGTTCTCCGCAAAGCACAGTTTCATAATTATTCTCATTTAAGAGATGAACTATGTGTTTATTATAGTCATATAGTGAAAATCCTCTATGGGCTAAACCAAGCATTCCATTTTCATGTGGAGATAAACTTGTTAATAATCCAGATCTACTTGGTGAGCAAGTAGGAGCTACACTATATGCATTTCTAAACAGTGCTCCTTCTTTAGCAAGTTGTTTTAAATTTGGTGTTTTTATATTGTAACCATAAGGTTCAATATATCTCCCTGTATCATGTGTGTGTATATATATAACGTTCATCAATCTAGCACCTCTTATAATTTTTCTATATTTATATTACTACTTCATTATCTGTAAATTTTAATTTCATGTCCAGTATTTTAAGAATTTTTATTTGTGTGTTGTAATTCACGACTTTTTAATAGGCTATATATATACCTAGGTTTTGGTGGCATTGAGTTATATACTTGATGAATATCTACACTACCGAGTTTTCCTGATATAGTGTTTTTAAAACCATTAAATATACCTTTAACCATTACATTTTCTAAATCAAGATTCATTCCTAAAATTGAGATGCTTGTTCCAGGTTTAAGTTTAGATAATTGTTCATTGTATGGATTGTTTGAAAAAGCGATGGTTCCTGTGTTCACTGCTTGTGCTTGTATAATAGGAACTATTATTGGATATCCATCATCATCAATATATGATAAAAACTTTAAAGTATCTAATTTACCTAGTAATTTTTCAGCCCATGGTTTTAGTATTTGATGGCCATATTTCTTATTAAATTTATTTTTACCAATTATTGTTTTAATAGCATTAAAGATAACTGATGTCATATTAAGACTTTCTTTATTAGAAATTTCAAGTAAATCAAAAAAGTGAACTGTATGAATGCCAAAGTATGTGTTATATCTATACATAGGTTGTCTATTATACATTTCATACTCTTTACCTTCTTTTTTCTCATGAGTCCAATCCATTTTTCCAGTCCATAATTCTTTTTGAAGACTCATTACTAAAAAACCAACTTTGCTATTGTTTTTAAAATGTTTCTTACTTAGACCTTCAGTAAATTGGCCTACAATCATTTGAGTTGGTGTATTAGCTTGAATTGTAGAAAGCACAGTAATATGACTATTCCCATCTTTTGCTATAGTTGATACTAATCCGATTTTTAAAGACGATTCTAATTCTTTAATATGTTGTTTGCTAATTTTTTTTAACATGATACTCCCCTTTTTATCTTTATAAAGCTGTTGTTCCTGTCCAAGAAACTTTATTTTCATTTATTCCTTCATTTATAGCCGCTTCTTTTAATTTCTCCATATGTTCTTTAGTTATAAGATTTGCATCTTTATACTCCCAAACCTTATCAAGGCGTTCATACTTATCATTACAAAGATTATTAAAAGCACATAATTCCCACCGCTCCATATTATCTTCAATGTTATTTTTAATAAATTTAGCGATTCCTTTTATATTATTAATTGAATCAGTGCTATTGGGAATTATCGGTGTTCTAATCCATAATTTTTTATTATTACTTTGTTTCATTCGCTCAACTAAGTATAGTAAATTCTCTAAAACTAAGTTATTTGATTGACCAGTAAGTTTAGTATGTTCTAATTCATCAATTAATTTTATGTCAAATAAGAATAAATCTGTATTATAGAACACTTTATCAATGGCACTTTTATTAACATATCCACAAGTATCAATTGCTGTGTTTATATTTTCTTTTTTTAATTTTTCTAAAAGACTTGCTACAAAATCAGCTTGTATTAATACTTCACCACCTGATAGTGTAATACCACCACCATTTTTAAGAAAATATGCTTTATCTTTTATTATTTCATTAAATAAATCTTGTACGCTCCACTCCACACCTTTTACTTCAAGTGCTAACCCGGGGCACTCCTCAATACATTTTAAACAAAGGATGCATTTTTCTCTATCTATACTAATACCATGTTTAGTCATTGTTAATGCATCATAATCGCAAAGTTTTATGCAAGTCTCACAACCAATACAATTAACTTGAAACCATTCGATTTCCTTGCTACTTTTTATGCTTTCAGGATTATGACACCATGGACACTTAAGTGAACAACCTTTAAAAAACACTGATGTTCTAATACCAGGTCCATCTTCTGTAGACATTCGCTGTATATTTAATATTAAACCTGATTTATCTATCATTTTTTCTCCTAGAAACTATTATGTATTTCACGTGCAATAATCTCATCTTGTAATTCTTTTCCTATTGAAGCAAAGTATGCGTTATATCCAGTTACTCTTACTAAAAGATGTCTATAATCTTTTGGATGTTTCTGTGCTTCTTTTAACATATTGACATCAAGTAAGTTTATTTGTAGAGCTGTTCCCCCATTTTTAGTATAACCATATAAAAAGGCCTTAAATTTATCTTTATGTCCTTTGTTTTTTAATAGAGAAGAACTAAATGTAATTGTATGACTAGCTCCATTTGGAAGACAATTAACATAATTACCAAAATCACCAAATTCTTCTGATTTACCACCAAGAACTTTACCAACAGAGTTAGAATTTGAGGTCGGCCCATTTATATCAGTTCCATTTGAAGGACATATTGCATTGGATAAAAACTTACCTTTTTCACGGCCATTTGCACTTGCTGCCATAATATATCCATCACCTACCCAGTAATTCCAACTTAACATACCCGGTCTAAATCGTCTGTTTGTAGATTTTGTTTTATGAACCCAAGTTTCTTCTGCCCAATTATCCATTACCTTCTTAGCAAATTCATCAGTTTCATCATTGTCTCGCCCGTATTTAGGTGCCCTATTTTTAGCTTTTGCTTGAAGTATCTCATGTCCTACCCAGTTATCTTTTAAAGCAGTAACTAATTGTTCTAATGTACATTCTTTTTTATCATATACTAAGTATTTTATAGCAAGTAGTGAATCTACTGTTGTTGCGTATGTAACCCCTTCAATAGTGGTTAATGAAATCTCTGCCCCACCTTGTGTTACATCTAATCCTTGATCTGCACATCCATTAACTAAAAGTGATAAATATGGTGTTGGAGAAAATTCTGCTCGTAGTGATTCAGTAACTTCATATAGTTCTACTATCTTTTTAATTATATATTTGGTTTGTTCTACATATGCTTGATAAAACTTATCAAAAGTGTCTAAATCATCATTCGTTCCAGTAATTGGTCCATCTTGTCTTAATTTATCTGTTTTGCCAGTCATTTCATCTGTATATGGTAATAAGTCTTTACCATTATTTAATGCAAGTTCAACAGCCTTTAATAGATTTAAGTTATTATCAACTGTACCTGAACGATCATTACCTACCATGGTGTTTTCTAAACACCCGACTGATGCATAATCAAAAACGTTATCAAGATTAATTAATTTTTCAAGATTTGCTCTTTTTGCTTCACGTAACATTCCTGCCATTGAACGTTCATCAAAGTTAAGTAAAAATGGTGCTCCTTGACTTGATAAAATCATATCAACAACTGTATCCATTAATTTTTCTGGTGAATTTTGATGTAATCGTACATTTGGTTTTGGTTCAAGAATTGGACTCATATCATCAATTACTTCTAAAAATAAATAAGTTAAATCATTTGTCATATCAACATTATCTTTACCTAAACCTGATAAATTAAATAGTTGCCCAAATCCAGCTGTTATACCTTGATTACCACCAACTCCTATTTGAGCATCATAAGCTGTATTACAATGGAACCAAAAACATCCAAGTATTTCTTTCATAAATTCTTTTGTCATTCCATCACTTATTGATTGTTCATAATATGGTAATAGGTATTGATCAATTCGCCCAAAGGAAACTCCTGGTCCTGGATAATTTTCATCAGCCATAATAAGCATATGAGTCATCCATAACGATTGAATTGCTTCATAAAAATTAGTTGCTCCATTCCATGGAACTACATCTAAGTTTTTCGCCATTAGAAGTAATTCATTTTTCCTAGATTCATCTTTTTCATCTTTGGCTAATTTTATACATTTTTCTTTATATTTAACTGCTAATTGTTTTGGCATTTTAGCAGCAATCATCATAGCTTTTATTTGATCACCTTTTTTACCTAATTTATCTTGCTCACTATAATTTGCAAATATATCAGCTAATTGATTATAGACTTCTTTAAATCCATATTTTAATATTTTTTCATAATCGGCAATAATATGGCCACTTGTTGCTCCACTATTACCATAACCGTGATTATGAAACCACTTCATCATAGCTCTAGCTCCATTTTTACCATATACTCTCTTATTACGAGCGTTTGCTTCTTTTTTAGTCCAGCCTTTTGATGTAACTACATTAAATCTACCACCTGCTATTAAATCATTATCCACAATATCATGTGGTACATAATTAACCATGACTTCTCGTAAAAACTCTGCTTTTCTCTCAGGTAATGACATAGCAAAAAAGTTACTTCCCAACTTTACTTTTCGTGCGTTTTGATTATGAGATGATTTCATGATTTGTAAAAATGCATATGCCTCAGGTGTTATATAGAAAGCTATCTCATCATATTGAACATCCCATTCTGTACCTGTAGTATAACTTAAATATTCATTATTCCATTCCCTGTTAAGTCCTTTGAAATAGTAATCACGTAACCATTTAACTCGTTTTGATAAATTCTTAGGTTGTTTTATAGTTGAACTCATATTTTCCACACTTTCTTATCTTGTATTGTAACTTCTTCACCATGTAAAAGTAATTTTTCCATTATTTTTTGAGCTTTTTCACTATCTTTATCCTTAATCGCTTGTACTAAATCAAAGTGATAAGTATAAACAATTTTCCCAATATCACTATGAGAATAAAACTGTTTTGTAAATTTAGTAAAAACAGATTCAAATGATTTTATTAATAATGGGTATACTGCATTTTTTGAAGCAACTGCAATTGTATGGTGAAACAAAAAATCATTACTGATTATATTATCAATATTGTCTTCTGGATTTTCATTATATCTTACTTCTTTTTCTAATATTTCATCTAATAATTTTAAATCATCTTCACTGTATCTTAAAGCTGCAAAGTATGCACATTGTTTTTCTATTAACATTCTTGCTTCTAAAACACTTAGTAATAAGTGCTCATCAATTTTATCCCCTTTATATTCCATAATACTTTCAAGAACTGCAATGGTACCTTCTTTTTGATAATCAACTACTTCTGTCCATTTTCTTGGTACTATTTTTACAAATCCTTTAGAAGCTAATTCAACCATTCCAGCATTAACTACACTTCTACTTACATTAAAAATTTCAGCTAACTCTCTAACTGTTGGTAACCGAAGTCCAATAGACCATTCACCTGAAATAATCTTTTTTTCAGTTTTTTTTACAAATAAACTAGTTAAGCTATTAACTGATTTCATACTCACCTTAACTCTCGTGGTGGTATTACCACCAGTTTTATTATAGCAAATTATCTATTATGTTACAAGTTAGTGATATGGTATAATTCATTGTATGTAAGGGGGAAATATTAATGAGTAAATTATTATGTAAACAAGACTATTTAGAGAAAATAGCTTCGTCTAGAGATGAAAGAATGTCTTGGTGGCGTGATGCTCGATTTGGAATGTTTGTACATTATGGTTTATATTCGCAATTAGGCCGTCATGAATGGTCAATGGTTCATGAAAACTTTACTAAAAGTGAGTATGAAAAATTAGCAAATAATTTTAATCCTAAAGTTGGAGCCCCTAGAGAATGGGCACGTTTAGCTAAACGTGCTGGAATGAAATATATGGTATTAACCACAAGACATCATGAAGGTTTTAGTTTATGGGATTCAAAGGTAAATCCCTATAACAGTATGAATTATGGACCAAAACGAGATATTGTAAAAGAATTTGTAGATGCTTGTCGGGAATATGATCTTAAAATTGGATTTTACTCATCACTAATGGACTGGCATCATCCTGATTCATATACTTGTGCTTATGATAGTGAAGCTAGAACACGATTTTTAAAATATATTGAGGAATTAAATAGAGAATTACTCACTAACTATGGAAAAATTGATATATCATGGTTTGATGTATCTAGACCAATGGAATCACCTGAAGGGTGGAATTCATTGGAGATGAATCAAAAACTACGTGAATTACAACCTGAT
>JAUUZV010000195.1 GCA_030592085.1 Clostridia bacterium
GAAAAGTTTATAAAAGAAAATAATCAACTAATTTTTGATAATAATTTCTTATTAGTTGAATACAACTTATTAGATAATCAATTAAAAATCACAAATAAAGATAATGGAAATATTTTAGAAACTAAATTATCTCAAAGCAAAACAGATGGATTTCAAGCTGTTATACAAGCTAAAGATGATGAAAAGTACTATGGTTTAGGAGATACAACAAGAGAACATTTACAAAAAAGAGGAACTGTAGCTGATATTTGGGTTAAGAATGTTAAAAGTTATGTTCCATCTCCATTTATTTTATCATCTAAGCATTATGGAATATATTCAAATACCACTTATAGACAAATATTTGATATTTGCTCAAAAAAAAGTAATGAATTAGCTATATTTAGCGAAAAGGGTCAATTAGACTTATTCTTTTTTATTGGTAATTCATATGGTAATGTATTATCCTCCTATGGTGAATTTGCAGGAAAACCTAGTTTACTACCACAATTTGCCTATGGATTAACTTTTGTATGTAATATGGAGCATAGTGTAAATGATGTAATGAGCGATATGTTGAATTTACGTAGAGAAGGTATTCCATGTGATGTTATTGGATTAGAACCAAAATGGATGAGCACATATTATGACAATACAGTTAATAAACAATTTGATGAAGAACGCTTCCCTATCCCACCTTGGGCCATTAGCAAAGAAAATAATGAACAAACCTTTTTTGGTGCCATTGAACGATTAGGTTTTAAACTTAGCCTCTGGTTATGCTGTGATTATGATTTAAGTTACGAAGAAGAACGTAATGCAGTTATTAAAAAGATTGAGAATAAAAAGAAATATGATAATGATAATATTCGTTCAATCGATGACTTTGAATTAGATCAAAATATTGGTCATGAACCAATATTAATGGATAAAACTATAGTTAAAGATGAAGCGTGGTTTGAGCATCTTAAAAAGTTTACTGATTATGGAGCTAAAGCTTTTAAAATGGATGGTGCTTGGCAAGTAAATGAGCATCCCGATAGATTATATGGAAACGGTATGGGAGATGATGAAATGCATAACCTATATCCATTAATATTAAATAAGCAAATGGCTGAAGGTTATGAGAAACATACAGGTGAACGTGCAATGATTTATTCTTCAGGAGGATTTGCAGGTATACAACAATATGCTGCAACTTGGGCTGGAGATACAGGTGGAAAAGAAAAACCACTAACATCAATGTTAAATCATGCTTTTAGTGGTCATACAAATACTAGTTGTGATATGCATGTATTTACAAAAGAAGGCATTCATTTTGGATTTTTACAAACTTGGTCACAATTATGTAACTGGGCATACTTTAGAGAACCTTGGTTATTAGCCAAAAATTTAAAACAAATATATGTGGACTATGCAAAGTTTAGATATTCACTTATTCCATACTTATATTCAGCAGCATACGAAGCTTTTCTACATGGTCTACCCGTTATGAGACCGCTACCTTTTGTATATGAAACCGATAACACAGTAGATAATATTAAAAATCAATATATGTTAGGAGAATATTTATTAGTATCTTGTTTCTCAAATGATATTTATTTACCAGTTGGTACTTGGATTGATTATTATTCAAAAGAAAAGATTATAGGTCCATTATCTACAACACTAACATTACCTACTAATAAAGGTGGAGGTTTGTTTATAAAAGAAGGTGCAATAATCCCCTACTGGCCTGAAATGGACTTTGTGGGTGAAAAAGTAATTGATACGATAACATTTGAAATCTATCCATCAGCTTATAGCGAATACACCTTATATGAAGATGATGGTATATCTCTTGCATACAAAGAAAATGTACGTAGTGAAACTATAATTACTTGTAAAAAAGATAAAAAAATCATCATTAAAGTATCAAAGCGAAATGGTTCATATGATAATATGAATGAAACTAGAATTTATGATATGAAAATATTTACAAATCAACCAAATAACGTTTTTGTTAATAACAAAAAAACATCATTCGTTTATGATAATGGTATTGCTAGTTTATCAATTGATTGTAGTAAAAATGATTGTGAAATCATTATTGACTAGTAGCCAAATTATATTGAAATTGCCTTATAAATGAATTAATAACTTCAGTGTTTACATGCACTATATACAGTAAATCGTTCATAAAATTATCCATTGGATGATCTTGATGATCTATTCTTTTTAAGTAGGTTGATAAATGTTCAGTTAATAAATCAATAATACAATCAACTTGTATGGCGCTTTTATCAAAATATAATTGATCTAGATAAAGAGCTTCTTTAATAAACCATGAAAATTTGTTTTCATAACGACGATGAAGTAGTAGATTATTCTTAAATTCAATATTATGAACATATAAGAATGAATCACTTATATAATGAGTAATCTTACCTAAATTATATGACAATTGATATGTACTATTTGTTTTTGATAAACGAACAGTATATTTTCTTAACTTCTTTTCATTTCTAATAAAATGATGATGCATAAACCTTAGATGTGGTAAAACATCTGGTACTATTGATCCTAGTCTAAATAAATTCTTATGAATCACTTGATGTGAGTTACTTGTCATTTCTCTTAATAATACGTTAGCCACTTTTACATGGGATTTTATTTTCAATTAATTTCCTCCATTAGTCGTTTTAATATTATAACTCATATTTGTTAAGAAATCATTAACAAATTGTAAACTTTATTATTTCACAACTGTAGCATTATATACTACAAATTCTTCATTAGAGTCCACTTCTAGGTAAGAATCAATATATTCTTGATCATAAGCTCCTATACCACATGCTCCTAATCCAACTGCTTCACAAGCTAAATATAAGTTCTGACATAAATGTCCCACGTCAATTAATATAAGTTTTTCAGTTTCACTTTTATATCTATAGGCCATTCTATATGGAATTGCTGTCCACATAAATAATACTCCTGCATTAAAGTTTTGTCCTAAAAACCCAGTAATTACTTCATCATTACTTCCTTTTTTTACAAACAATAATTGATGACTAAGTGGTAAATATCTATATAAGCCTTCATCTATTCCTTTTACTCTTACTACCTGTATATATGTTTCAAATGCATGTCTAGCACCTGCTGATGGTACTGTTCTAAACATTGGTCTATCCATACGTTTAACACCATTAGTGAAAAACAATAAAAAAGATAATTCTTCCAAAGTTAGTGGTTGGTCACTACCTTTTCTCCTTGAACGTCTCTGATATGCTACTTTCGCAAAAGAAGCTTGTCCAATAGAAAACTTTTCATAAGGCACTAAATCAATTAATTTTGCATTGCTATCATATTCTTTTTGTAGTGAAGGTTTCTCTAATTTTTTTGCCTGATCAGTTACTTGGTCCTTTAATTTTTTCCAATTTGTTTTCAATAAGTCATAATTACCCATTTGTTGCCCCCTTCTCATTTTCTTTCTTTTCTACTTGATGTATATATAATAATCCTAATACAATTAAAATACCACCAACAGTAGGCCAAATAGGATAAACTCCTGAGCGAATCCAATCAATTAAGGTGCCCATAATTAGCTGACCTGCTACAGATAATAGGGTTGCAAAAAATACACCAATATTTGCAATAACATAATTACTTATCATAACAATAAACACAGCTATAAATCCACCAGTAAAAATAAACCAGTCACCACTGGTTATTTGGACATTTATCGTTTCATAAAACAATAACATTACAATCCCTGCTGTAAATAAGCCTATTAAAAAATTAATAAAAGCACTTACTGAAACACTTTTTAATGTACCAATTTTCGAGTTAAAAGTAGTGGTAAACACAAGAACTATTCCTGTTATGAAAGCTAAAATCCCATATATCATTAGGCTACCCCCATAACAACCATAACAGCTGCTCCAATCATTATTAGTAAATAACCTGGTAATTTCTTAATGGTTAACTTTTTCTTAATAACACCAAAAAATCCAAAATTTTCAAATACTGCTGAAAAAATAATTTGCCCTGTTAGACATAACCCTAAGGTTAAAGCTACTCCTATTTCATTAACACATACATTATTTAGAAAAATATTAACTACACCAAGCCCACCTGAAATAAGTAAGTATTTAGGTATATTAGTAAATATATTTTTTTGTTCTTTCTTGAAAACTATAATAATTGCACTAATTATTAATCCAACACCAAAAAATATAATTAATGCAAGATAATTCCCAACAGCTTTTGCCAACATTCCGTTAACAAGTACCATAAATGCAATAATTATTCCGTTTGTAAACGCCATTGATTTTTTCATAGTTCTCCTTTTAATCGTCATTGATTATATATCTACTAACAACTTTATGCAATAAAAAAAGCATACTACCAGTAATAGTATGCTTTATTATTTTATATAATTTATATATTTATATTTTTACATTTTCCTTTTTATAATATTGTGCCTGAGCTTCCCACAATTCAGCATATTTACCACTACTATTTTCTAGTAA
>JAUUZV010000059.1 GCA_030592085.1 Clostridia bacterium
ACTCCTATCGCTATGGAAGAAGGATTACGTTTCGCTATCAGAGAAGGTGGCAGAACTGTTGGATCTGGAACTGTTACATCAATTAATGAGTAATATTACTTAAATAATACTAAAGGCCATCTTTTTAAAGATGGCCTTTTCTTTATTTTCACAATTTTATTTGATATACTTATCTTAATGAGTAATGATAAGATTAACATTGTTTTATATGGTTCTATTGGTATTGAAGAAAATATGGGTGATCAAGCTATGGCTTTTTCTTTCATTGAACATACAATCAGATACCCAAAATGTAATATGACATTTATGGATAAAAATCATTATAAAGAAAATGATTTGTATAAGTTTAATATAGTTGATGATATACCTTTGAAACATATGATTAAAGAAATTAATAAATTTTGGTATATATTTTATTCAATTTTAGCATTTAGGAAAAACTATGATGAAAAAAGTATAAAAGTAGCAATTAGTGAATATAAAAAAGCAGACATACTGTTTGCTCTCAATGGATTTTTACTTAGTTCACAAATGTCATTTATTAACTGTATTGGAAACTTAATTAAGATATTATATGCTAAGGTTAATAATAAAAGGTTAATATTTTTACCACAATCAGTGGGACCTTTTAATTATAAAGGTTTACAAAAAGTTCTATTTAATTACTTATTTAAAAAATCTATGAATTACCCAGAAACAATATATATTAGAGAAACTTATGGAATGGAATTACTTAAGGGTAGAGAATTAGCAAATATACAACAAGCACATGATTTAGTACTTTCTAGAAGAGTGAACTTGTTTAATGAGACTTTCTATCATAATAGAAAAGCTATAGATATAAGTGAAATTTATAAAATTAATAGTGATAATGACTTGCTATTTAATGTTAACATGAGACATCTTAAGTATATTGAAAAAAATGACTTGCTTAACTTCTATAGAGAAATTGCCCTAGGATATATTAAAGAGACAGGTGGCAAAGTCTATTTGTTTGCCCATGATTATCAAGCTGATAGAAATTTATCAGATGAACTTTACAATCAATTATCTAACAATGATAATGTTATATATATAAAGGAATTATTAACATGTTATGAAATTGAGAAGATGTTGGAACTATTCTCAGTAGGGTTAATTAGTAGATGGCATGCTTTAGTTCATAGCATAAGAGCAAATCTACCAGTTGTTATACTTGGATGGGCTGAAAAATATCATGAAACAGCACGTATTTTTAATATAAATGAACATCTTTTTGATTTAAGAGAAAGTAATCAACCAAAAGCAGTTATAAATAAGTTGCTGTGGGTAAAAAGTAATAGAGAAGAAATAAAACTAAGATTGATGAAAATACATCAAGATGTAATGAAAAATGATTTATTTGAACGAGAGGGAAAAAAATGGTTAAAGTAACAAACAAAATAGATTGGATTGGTATTAAAGATTGGGATTTACGATTATTCCATGGACATGAATTATCAACGTTTAAAGGATCAACATACAATTCGTATGTTATTAGAGATGAAAAAACTGTATTAGTTGATACTGTCTGGCTTCCACACGCAGATGAATATATGGAAACTTTAGAGAATGAAGTTGGGATTGATAATATTGATTATATTATTATTAATCATATGGAACCTGATCATGGTGGTACATTGGGGAAAATAATGGAAAAACGTCCTGACTTACCAATTTATTGTTCAATCAAGGGAGAAGAGACTATTAAAGCATATTTCCATAAAGAATGGGATTTACGTCCAATGAAAACGGGTGATACTTTAAATATAGGGGAAAACACAATAACATTTGTGGAAATGAGAATGATTCATTGGCCAGATTCTATGTTGCTCTATATTGATAAAGAAAAAACAGTTTTATCTTCAGATGCTTTTGGGCAACATTTATGTACAAAATCACTATTTAATGACGAAGTAGATGAATGTGTATTATATCAAGAAGCAATTAAATATTATGCAAATATTCTAACTCCATTTTCAAAATTAATTAAAAAGAAACTAGTAGAGATTACTGCATTAAATTTAGATATTGAAGTGATTGCTCCAGCACATGGTGTGATATGGCGTGATAATCCGATGCAGATTGTAAAAGCATATGCTAAATGGAGTGATGATTATCATGAGGAATTCGCAGTTATTTTATTTGATTCAATGTATGATTCAACAAGAAAGATTGCATTAGCACTGGAAGAGGGAATGGGAGAAGCTGGTAAGAAAGTTAAGATTTTTAATGCTTCTATTACTGATTTATCAGATATGCTTACTGAGTTATATAAAGCTGATACAATCATGATTGGCAGCAGTACAGTTAATAATGGTGTATTAGCTTCAATTGAAATTATTTTACATGAAATAAAAGGCCATAAACTTGGTGGTAAAGACTTTTTAGCTTTTGGTAGTTATGGATGGAGTGGTGAGTCACCAAAACATATTCATCAAAAATTACTAGATGCAAAACTAAATCCACTAGCTGATCCAATATCAGTATTTTATAATCCTACAAAGCAAGATTTATTAGAAATAAAAAAATTAGCTAAAAGCTTAGTTAAATGATAAACAATGATTATCATATACACACAAATAATTCATGTGATGGAGCATCGATGCCTTATGAAGTGTTAATAAAAAAAGCAAAAGAAAAAGGAATCAAAGATTACGGAGTAACTGATCATATACATACTCCTTATAATTTTCCTGATATTATAAAATCGCATCAGGCATTCTTAAAAAATAAAGTACCAGGAATGCATTTTGGAGTGGAAGTTAGTAGTGTAACTACATGGGAGCTTAATAAAATTTCAAAAGGTGACTATGAAGGAAATATTACATATGGGATAAGAGAAGGTGGCCCAAAAGAAACAAATTTAGCAATTGCAATTGATGAAGTATTCATTAAAAAGTATGATATTGAGTTTGTGGTTGGCGGGACACACTGGCTTATGTATCAAGAATATACAAGAGAGAACCTAATAAAAGATTATCATAGACAAAATATGTTTTTAGCTACACATCCACTTGTTAATATTGTTGCACATCCTTGGTGGTACATGGGACCATATAAAAATAAGGAGAATCAATATGCAACTTTACCATGGTTTGATGATTTTACTGTTATACCAAACAGCATTCATAAAGAATTTGCCAATGCCTTGATTGAAAATAATAGTTATCATGAAATTAATCTAGGTGCAATAGTGTTATCACCTGCATATACAGAGAAATTTAAAGTACAGTATCTTGATTATCTATTTTATATGAAATCACTTGGTGTAAAATTTTCCATTGGCTCTGATTGTCATAATGCAACATATGACATTAATTTTAAGAAAGCCAACGAAATGCTTGATGAATTTAGTATAACTAGCGATTTTTCATTATTATAAAAATGCCTAGTAATTCACACTGCTTATATGCTAGTATGGTTGACATTTATTAATAAATATAATATATTCATTACGTTGTTTTTATAAAAAAGAACAAGAAAGTATATAATAAGTTTAGAGATTAAAACATTTGGTGAAAGTTTTATACTGTTAATACCTTTCGTCCCAACTTTTTTAAAACACGTTGGCGCTACGATATAAGTGCAAATAAGAGGGTTTAACCAATTTGGGTGGTACCGCGGATTAATTATAATTCGTCCCATGTATATTTTACATAGGACGTTTTTTATTGGAGGAAATGATATGAAAATGAGTAAAATGCTAATTCCCACATTACGGGAAGTACCAGCAGAGGCAGAAATAAATAGCCACAAACTAATGTTGCGAGCAGGATTAATGAGAAGAATCGCTTCAGGAGTATATGCGTATTTACCTCTTGGCTTTAGAACTTTTAAAAAAGTTGAAAAGATTATTAGAGAAGAGATGGATAGAGAAGATGCACAAGAATTAGTTATGAGCGCATTGATTCCTGCTGAATCATATAAGGAAACGGGTAGATGGGACATATTTGGACCTGAAATGTTTCGTTTAAAAGATAGAGGAGATAGAGATTTTTGTCTAGGTCCTACACATGAAGAGATTTTCACTCAGACAGTAAAAAATGGAGTAAAATCATATAAGAATCTTCCAATGACCTTATATCAAATTCAAACTAAATACCGTGATGAAAGGCGTCCACGATTTGGAGTAATGAGATGTAGAGAGTTTGTTATGAAGGATGCTTATAGTTTTGATATGGATGAAGCCGGATTAGAAGAATCCTATCAAGCAATGTATCGTGCATATAGTAAAATATTTGACAGATGCCAATTAGATTATACAGTTGTAGAAGCAGATAGTGGTGCAATGGGTGGATCTGGTTCTCAAGAATTTATGGTTAAAAGTGATATTGGCGAAGCTCAAATCGCATATTGCGATAATTGTGGATATGCTGCTAACGATGAAAAGGCTGAGTGTTTAGAGCCAATAAGTAGTGATGATGTTAAATTACTACCAATTAAAGAAGTTAAAACTCTTAATGTAAAAACCATTGAACAATTATGTGAGTTTTTTAGTTGCTCTGCAAAAACCTTTGCTAAAACATTAATTTATAAAGCAGATGATATAGTGGTTGCTGCTATTATCCGTGGTGATAGGGAATTAAATGAAACTAAATTACAAAATCACTTAAACTGTAATGAATTAATAATGGCTAATGATGAAGATATATTTAATGCAACAAATGCCAAAGTAGGTTTTGCAGGTCCTATTGGATTGTCAATTAAAGTTATTGTTGATTTAGAAGTTAAAGGAATGGTTAATTTTATTACAGGAGCCAATAAAACTGATTATCATTTAATTAATGTAAATATAAATAGAGATACAAAAAATCTTGAGTTTGTGGATATTAGAACAATAGGTGTAGGGGATCAGTGTCCAAAATGCCAAAATGATATTAGTATTGCAAGAGGTATTGAAGTAGGTCATATCTTTAAATTAGGAGATAAGTATACAAAAGCACTTGACTGCACATATTTAGATCAAAATGGCAAATCACAAACAATGCTTATGGGCTGTTATGGAATTGGTGTAGGGCGAACAATGGCTTCAATTATTGAACAAAATAATGATGAATATGGAATTGTTTGGCCAATGTCAGTTGCACCATATCAAGTTATTATTATTCCAATTAACATATCAAATGAAGTACAAGCTACTTTGGCTAATCAATTGTACACTTCCTTACAAGAAAATGGAGTTGAAGTATTATTTGATGACCGTAAAGAACGCCCAGGTGTTAAATTTAATGACGCTGAGTTAATTGGAATTCCAATAAGAATTACTGTGGGTAAAAAAGCGGGTGAAGGTATTGTTGAATATAAGGTTAGAAGAACAGGAGACATGGATGAAATAGCAGTTGAAAAAGTCATAACTAGAGTGAAAGATGACATTTCAACCCTTTAATTGCATAAATGGAAATTAATTTCCATATATTGAAGAATTTTTGGTAAAATATACTTAGCATTATGCTAAGTATATTTATGATTGGTGGAAGATATGGATGAGAATAAAAAAGAATGGAAGAAATGGTTGGAAAATTTCTGGTATTATAACGGTAAAAATATCATAATTATTATTATAGCAATAGTAGCTTTTGTGTTTTTTATCTATTTATTATTACAAAAAAACCCAGCAGGACTCATTCCATGGACAATAGGAGCAATAAGATGACAAAAGAAAGAGCCTATGAAATTCTTGAATTAAAACAAGGGTCTTCAAAAACTGATATTAAGAAAAAATATGAAAATTTCATGAGATTAACTAAATTCGATAAATCATACGATGAAAAACTTCTAACTGAAGCTTTTGACATTTTATTAGAGGTTAGTTGGGGTGAAATTGAAAATGAACAAGATTACTATGAAAAAGGTTTAAACAAAAAGAAAATTGAAAACTTTTTCTATCATTACAAACGTCATTTAATTTTTGGAGGAATTGCCTTATTAACATTTTCACTTATATTTATTTCGATTTTTACAAATAATCCAAAACCAGATGTGGGAATACTTATGATTGGTAGTGCAGTTGTAAGTGACGTGGTTGCGATAGAAGATTATTTTGAAACCACTTATGAAATTGAATTTGTCCGAGTAATACCAATTAATATTGGTTCTTCAGAAAGCGGGGAATTTGGTGAAGCAAATATGTATAAATTAGCAACAACCTTACAAGGTGGAGAAGGAGATTTGATTTTTACTGATGCAAAAGCACTTACATTCTTAGCAAAGGAAGATGCTTTAGAGGATTTATCAGTTCATTTTGACGAATTAGGTATTGATGAATCTGATGAGAGAATTATTTGGGAAGCAAATTATTATGGAGAACAAATTGCTGCAGGAATATTATTAAGTGAGTTTAATGAATTTGACGATTATATCTCAAGGGGTAATTTAATTTATTTGGCAATACCTGACTATACCACTAATACTGAGCTAGCATATGTAATTGCTAGAGGGTTAGTTAAATAAAAGCTAGAAAAGTCAATAAATATTAATTTATTCTATGAAATAAATAACACTGATACGATATAATATTATTTATGTAAATAAAATTAAGGGGAGATTTCATTATGAATGTTACAGATATGAAAAAATTAGCGGACAGTATTAGAACTAATATATCCAAAGTTATTGTTGGAAAGGAAGATATAATTGATTTAGTTATGGTTGCATTGTTCTGTCAAGGACACGTATTACTAGAAGATGTACCTGGCCTTGGAAAAACAGTATTAGCAAAAACTTTAGCAAGAACAATAAATTGTGAATTTAAGCGAATTCAATTTACACCTGACTTATTACCTTCTGATTTAACAGGACTTAGTATATATAACCAGAAAGAAAATGATTTTTTCTTTAGAGAAGGTCCGCTATTTACAAATATAGTTTTAGCTGATGAAATAAACAGAGCTACACCCAGAACACAATCAGCTTTATTAGAGTGTATGGAAGAACAACAAATTACAGTAGAAGGGGAAACAAGAAAACTAGCTGGTCCATTTTTTGTAATTGCAACACAAAACCCATTGGAAACACAGGGAACGTTTCCCTTACCTGAAGCACAGATGGATAGATTTTTTGTTAGATTAAGTTTAGGGTATCCAAATCATGATGAAAGTTTAACAATTCTTAATCGCTTTGAAAGTGAACAACCACTTGATACATTAAGTAGTGTTGTTACAGCAAGAGATATTTTAGAAATACAACAAGCAATGGCAAGTGTAGATGTAAGTGATGTTATTAAAGAATATATTATTAATTTAGTTGAAGAAAGTAGAAATAATTCAAAACTAACACTTGGATTAAGCCCAAGAGGTGCATTAGCATTAATGAAAGCTTCTAGAGCATATGCAGCTATTACTGGAAGAGATTTTGTTACGCCAACAGATGTAAAAACTGTTTGTTCAGCAGTTATGGCACATAGAGTAATGCTAAAAGGTCATTCAATGTCTACAGGTACAATAGGAACATTGGCTGTTATTGAAGAAATTTTAGCTACAGTTGAAACACCAACAGAAAAGGTTAAAGGAGATCAGTAATGGAGTTACTTATTATAGTAACTTTAGTTATGGTGTTTTTCCTAATTGAGTTACTATTTTATAAAAAATTACTGTTAAAAAGAGTCGAGTATACATTATCATTTAGCAAAACAGAAGCCTTTGAAGGTGATGACATGTTTGTTGATGAAATGATTTATAATCGAAAGCCAGTTGCAATGCCTTGGATAAAAGCAGATATACATGCTTCTAAATTTTTAGAATTTGCTGATGCTAGTTCAACAATCATTGATGAGAGAAGACTAGTAACTAGTGGATTTATGTTACGAGGTTATCAAAAAACAAAAAGAAGATGGTATATGAAATGTACTAGAAGAGGTGTGTTTGAAATTGATAATGCAACAATAACTTGTGGGGATTTATTAGGTTTAGTATCTGAGTCGCAAGCTGTTCCAATTAATACAACATTAACTGTATACCCAGGTGTTTTAAATATTAATGAAATGTTTTTTTCTTCAAAGGACTTAATGGGAGAAGCCATTGTAAGACGATTTATTTTAGATGATCCATTCATAGTAAAGGGAACAAGAGAATATGTACCAGGCGATTCTATGAATAAAATTAATTGGAAAGCAACAGCTAAACATAGTACATTGATGGTAAAAGATAATGACTTTACATCAAAAATTGGAATTACAGCTTTACTAAATATTCAATCAGATTATAATGAATTTAACTTCGTAAAAAATAGAGACGTAATTGAGTTTGGAATAAAAGCTATTTCAACAATACTTAATAGAGGGATTCGTGAAGGAATGCCTCTTAGATTTGGTAGTAATGGATTTATTAAAGAAGATTCTAGTAATATGATTTTTACAAACCAAGGTTCCGGCCAAGAGCATTTAATGGAGTTACTTGGGATATTATCAAAACTTGTTCTAAAAAACATTCGTAATTTTGAAATATATTTAGAGAGAATAGAAGAAGAGATTAGAGATACTCAGGTGTTTATTGTAACTGCATATTTTAATCAAGAAATGGTCGATATTGCTAGACGTATTTCAAGAAGAGGTAATACTGTTAAATTCTTAGTGTTAGACACTGACGACAAAAAAACAGAATTACCAAAAGACATGGAAGTGTTCTTTATGAGAAGGGAATTGTAATATGGAGTTATTTAAAAAATATTTTACAAGAAAATTTATTCCCCTTTTAGCTCTTACAGGAAGCTTAACAGCCATTACTATTTGTGCCCTTCATTTAACTAATAAGAATCTTTCTATTATGGTACAGAGTATTTTAGTTTTTGCATTTATTCTAGTAGGTATTATTTCAGGAGTAATAGCAAGTATAACTTATGAAAAAAAAGGAAAAGATGTCCTTACCTATAACTATCTTGATAAGGCTACTGTTTTTTCTCAGAAAATCTATTTAATAACACCTATTGCTATGGTTGTAGCTTTTTTTATTGGTTTTCAAACTTCAATAGCAATGGGAGTTGTAAGCGCTATATTTTTAGGATTTGCATATATGATGGGACTTGCAGCAGGTATTTTTGATTATCATACAATTCTTACTCAACAAATGTTAAATACAGGAGTTTTTCCTATTATGTTATCATTTGCTTATGCTTATTATGCTGTTGGAAGCGATTTGTTTATTACTTTTGTATGGGTATTTGGCTCAGTATACTTATATTCATATTTGTTATTTGTTAATCGATTACGATTAAATAAAATTATGTTTTTCAGAAACTCTGTAAATGTAGAAAATTCTAAAAATATTAGAGTGTTTAATGACTTGTTATTAACAGGATTTTTTGGTCTATTCTTAGTTTTCTTTAATTTCCGTAAAATGATTGAATTTAGTTATGAATTTATTGGAGCTATGCTTGTTCTTTTCTTTAATTTTCTAGCAAGCTTAACAGAAAATTTATTAGTAATTACCGATGTACCTCAAATTGAGACTACAGATGATTTGGGGAAGTTCTTTGCAGGTGGACAAGTGGAACAATCTCTATTGACAAAAATTATAATTATTGTTGTTTTCATTATTTTCCTAGTGGGAATAGGCATTTTAATATTTATGGGTGTTAGAGCAATTGTTAGAGCGATTAAAAAACTAGTAAATAACATGGTTGGAACAGGTAATAAAAAAACTAAGGATTCTAAAATTCAGACAAAGGAATATGAAGAAGAAAGCGAAATTATTAAAGATGAAAATCAACGTGAAACTATAAGGCGCAGTAGAAAAAACATATATTCATTAAAAGGATTAGAATTATTAAATAATGATCAAGAAAAACTACGTTACTTATATGGATTTGCATTAGAAAGATTATATATACAACATGTCGATTTTAATAATAGCGATACACCTATTCAAATTTTAGATGCAATTGCAGAAAATAAAGGTGGACTAGAATTAAATGAAAAGCAGTTTATAAAGTTTACAAATGAATACCGTCGAGTTAGATATGGCTATAAACCATCAATGGCTATGGACTATATTAAAGAAGCTAAAGAACTTGAAAAGAAAATAAGCGAACTTAAAGTTAAAATAAAAACTGAAAAATAAAATAATAAGTAACATTCTTTTTACTAACATAATCAAAAATTGGGTATAATAATACAACACCATGTAAAAACATTCAAAAATGTTTTTACATGGTATATAATAATAAAACAAACAAAGAGTAGGAGTAAATAATTTGAAGCATAAAAAATATCCATTAATTCCATTAAGAGGACTAACTATTTTACCAAATATGGTAATTCATTTTGATGTGGGAAGAGAAAAATCTGTACAAGCCCTTGAAAAGGCCATGGAAACGGATCAAATGATTTTTCTAACGACACAAAAAAGTACCCTTCTTGAGTCACCTGGTATTAATGATATATATCAAATAGGTACAGTTTCAAAAGTAAAACAATTATTACGCCTACCAGGAAAAACAATAAGAGTTTTAGTTGAAGGAATTTCTAGAGGAAGAGTAATTGAACATACTTTAAAGCGTCCTTATATGGAAGCACTTGTTGAGGTGTTAGAAGAACCTGAAAGTAAAAGGGATAAAAAACGAGAAGAAGCCCTTAGGAGACAAGCGATTGAATCTTTTGAAGAATATGCAGCATTAGCAGGTAGAATTTCTCCTGAAACAATTTTTTCTATAATTTCAACTCAGAAAACATCTAAATTAGCTGATTTAATAGTTGGCTCAATGAATTTAAAATTACAACAAAAACAACTACTGTTAGAAGAGATTAACCCAGTTAAACGAATAACTAAATTGTTACCAATTATTATTGAAGAAATTCAAATTCTTCAATTGGAAAAAGATATATCTAGTAAGGTTAAAGGCCAAATAGATGAAATGCAAAAAAAGTATTATCTTAAAGAACAATTAAAAGTAATTAAAGAAGAATTAGGTGAATCATCTGAAATGAATGATGAGGTTGGTGAATACCAACAACTTATGAAAGACAGAGTTTTTCCAGAAGAGGTGAAAGAAAAGTTAGATCATGAAATTGGTAGACTGAAAAAAATGAGTCCAATTTCTGCGGAATCTTCTGTACTACGA
>JAUUZV010000072.1 GCA_030592085.1 Clostridia bacterium
AATCTGTATTTAGAGAAATAGAATCAAAAATACTTAATGAAAAAATAAAAACTGATAATTGTGTTATTTCAACTGGTGGTGGAATAATTTTAAATGCAAGTAATAGAAATTTATTAAAAAAAGAATCAATAGTTATATATATAAGTAGAAAAATAAAAGATATTATTAACACTACTGATTTTTCTGATAGGCCATTACTAAAGAATAAAGAAGAAGATATATATAATTTGTTTAAAGTGCGTGAAAATATATATTTAGAAACATCTGAATTCACATTACATAGTAATAATAATTTAGATGATACAGTTTCAAATATATTAAAATATATTAACCGTCAAAAATAAAAAATTATGATATAATGTATACTGATTTTGCAAAAAAAAGGGAGATTATTAAAAGTGATTAATATTGGAATAATTGGTTGTGGAAGTATAAGTCATATTCATATGACAAGTTATTTGAATAATAAAAATGTTAAAGTAATTGCAGTTTGTGATATTAATATAGATAGAGCAAAAGAGTATAGTGAAAAATATAATATTAATAATTATTATCAAAGCCATATAGATTTATTAAAAAATAAAGAAATTGATGCTGTAAGTGTATGTACTTGGAATAATTCACATGCAGAAATTACTATAGATGCTTTAAATGCAAAAAAACATGTTTTATGTGAAAAACCATTAGCTATGAATACTAATGAAGCTTTAAAAATGGAAAAAGCTGCAAAAGATAATAATAAACTTTTAATGGTAGGTTTTGTTAGACGATTTGGACGAAATGCTACTATTTTAAAAGATTTTGCAAATAAAGGGTTTTTAGGAGATATTTATTATGCAAAAACTGGTTGTTTAAGACGCAATGGTAATCCAACTGGTTGGTTTTCTGATATTAGTAAATCAGGTGGTGGTCCATTAATTGACTTAGGCGTACATATGATAGATTTATGTAGATATATTATGGGGAAACCTGTTGCACTAAAAGTATTTGGTGTAACGAATAATTCGCTAGGCCCAAGATTAGATGTAAAAATGGTAGATCGCTATTCACCTGTTGATAAAGGAACACTTTCAAATGTTGAAGATTTTGCAAAAGCTATGGTCACTTTTGAAAATGGAGCAGTTTTATCAATTGAAGTAAGTTTTTCAATGCATATTAAAGAAGATTATCTTTATTGCGAGTTATATGGAACTAAAGCTGGTGCTACTATAGAACCTGAATTTGAAATAATATCAAATATTAATGGATATAACGTTGATATTACGCCAAATTATTCAAAAGAGAAGAGTTTCTTTGCAGATATATTCCAAGAAGAAATTAATCATTTTATAGATTGTTTAGTAAATAATACAACTTGCATAAATCCTGTAAAAGATGGAGTAGACTTAATGAAAATTTTAGATGCAATATATGAAAGCGCTAAAACAAACTGTGAAGTTTCTATTAAATAAGAAGAAAACAAGGAGAAAGAAATGAAAAAAGCCATATTATCACTAAATTGCGGAAGTTCATCACTTAAATATAACCTATTTTTGGTTAATGATGATAATACTGTAGAACCTGTTATTAACGGAGTTGTTGAAGAAATAGGTAATCTTGAACGTAGCACTATGAAATTTGAATTTAATGGTGAGAAAAAAAAGTATGAGATGCCATTTGCTAATCATGAAGATGCATTAAAAGATATGTTTAATATTTTTGAAGATCATAATATGAAAAAAGACTCTATAGTGGCAGTTGGTCATCGTGTTGTTCATGGTGGTTCAGTGTATAAAGAAAGTATATTAATTGATGAACATGTAAAGAGTACTATAAAAGAATTGTCTCCAGTTGCACCTTTACATAATCCTGTAAATTTACAAGGTATATTGGTTGCTGAAAAATTATTACCAGGAGTTCCTAATGTAGCAGTTTTTGATACTGCATTCCATGGTGATATTGAACAACCAGCATTTAGGTATGCAATTCCTGATAAGTGGTATAACGATTATATGGTTAGAAGATATGGATTCCACGGAACTAGTCATCTTTATGTTTCAAGAAGAGCTGCAAAAATACTTAATATTCCTTATGAAAAATTTAATTGTGTTACTGCTCATTTAGGTAATGGATCTAGTATAGCAAAAGTAAACCATGGTAAAAGTTGTGATACGTCAATGGGATTCACTCCTCTTGAAGGTGTAATAATGGGTACTAGAAGTGGTGATTTAGATCCTGCTATTATTGGTCATGTTGCTAAAAATATTGCAAAAGATGAAAACATGGAACTTGGTGCTGCATATGAAAAAGTTATGAACATGCTTAATAAGGATTGCGGTCTAAAAGCAATTGGTGGAACTAATCTTATGCAAGATATTAGAGCTAAAGCATTAGAAGGTGATGAGTTTTCTGAGAATATAGTAAATATCTATGCTTATCGTATTGCTAAATATATTGGTAGTTATATGGCAACATCAGATGGATGTCATGCAATTATTTTCACAGCTGGAGTTGGCGAAAATGAGTGGTATGTTAGAGCTAAAACATTAGAATATTTAAAAGGATTTAACTTTGTTATAGATGATGAAAAAAATAAAATAAGAGGTGAAGAAATACAATTTGCAACTGGTACCTATAATGGTAGCGAAGTAAAAGTATTTGTTTTACCAACTGATGAAGAAGTTGTTATTGCATATGACAGTTTATATATTGGTCATCTTCATAAACCAGCTCCTGATGTTTATCCTTTTGAACAGTAAGGAATACTAATGGCCTTTAGTTTAGCCCTAATTATTGTATTAGGATTACTTTTTAATAAAATATTTGAAAAAATTAAATTACCTGGTTTAATTGGGATGTTACTTGTGGGTATTTTAATTGGACCTTATTGTCTTAATTGGTTGTCAGTTGATTTATTACGTATGTCAGATGACTTACGTAAAATTGCACTAATTGTAATATTATTACGTGCTGGTATAGGACTTAATAAAGAAACATTAAAAAAAGTAGGCAAGTCAGCCATTTTAATGAGTATTATTCCATGTTTATTAGAAGGTAGCGCCATTATATTAATGGCTACTTGGTTATTAGATTTTTCAATTATTGAAGCTGGGATGTTAGGATTTATTATTGCAGCTGTTTCTCCTGCAGTTGTTGTACCTGCAATGTTAGATTTTAAAGAACGTGGAATTGGTGACAAAAAAGGGATTACAACACTAATCTTAGCCGGATCTTCAGTTGATGATATATTTGCAATTACTATATTTAGTGGGTTTATGGGACTTTATAGTGCTAAACACGTTAGTCTTTGGTTATCAATTGTAAATATTAGTGTTTCAATCGTTTTAGGTATTATACTTGGAATGTTGGTTGGACTAATACTATTTATGTTATTTAAAAAGTTTTCAATTAGAAATACTAAAAAAGTATTACTAATTATTGGAATTGCAATTTTCATGACTACTCTTGAAAATTTTGCAAGTAATATTATTCCTATTTCATCTTTATTAGGAGTTATGACTATTGGTTTCATTTTATTAGAAAAATTACCTAATACTGCTAAAGGTATAGCTGATAAATTAGGTAAAGTATGGATATTTGCAGAAATTCTTCTTTTTGTACTGGTTGGAGCAAAAGTTAATATTTTAGTAGCTTTTGATTCAGGGTTAATAGGTTTAGTTATAATTACTGTTGGTTTATTGTTTCGCTCAATTGGAGTATTATTATCAACATGGAAGAGTGGTTTTACATTTAAAGAACGATTGTTTTGTGTAATTGCCTATATTCCAAAAGCTACAGTACAAGCAGCTATTGGTGCAATTCCATTAATTATGGGTGTTCCATCAGGAGAATTGATTTTAGCTATAGCTGTTTTAGCAATTATAATTACAGCTCCAATTGGAGCCATAGGTATTAAAAATGGAGCAAAAAAATTACTTACTGAATAATATAGTTATTGATACTTTGCTTAAAAATGGTTTCGAAGCATATTTTGTTGGGGGCGCAGTTAGAGACTATTTACTAAAAAGGTCTATTAATGATATTGATATTACTACTAGTGCAACACCTGAAAAAATTAAGAATTTATTTAATAAAACTTTAGATACAGGAATAAAACATGGAACAATTACAGTTATTGAGAATAATAAAAATTATGAAGTAACTACATTTAGAAAAGAAAAGAAATATATTAATTATCGTCATCCTAATAAGGTGGTTTTTGTTAAAAAAGTAAAACAAGATGTTAAAAGAAGAGATTTTACTATTAATGCAATGTTAATGAAAAGTGACTTTAATATTATTGATTATTTTAAAGGTATAAAACATTGTAATGAAAAAATTATAAAAACAGTAGGTAATCCAAATAAACGATTTAAAGAAGATGCTTTAAGAATGTTAAGAGCAATACGTTTTTCTTCTCAATTAGGATTTAGCATTCATAAAAATACATGGATAGCTATAAAAAAATATGAATATTTATTAAAATATATTTCAAAAGAGAGAATAACACAAGAATTTATAAAAACTATAAAGGGTGAATATATTAGTAATATTAATCAACTTAAAGTTTTTCCCATTTTTAATAAGCTGTATTTTGATAAAATAGTAGAGGACAAAGATTTAGTTTTACTATTAGCTAGTTTAATTAATACAAAAGAAAATTTAAATTTATTAGATTTTTTAACAATTGATAAAAATACTAAAAATTCAATAAGATATATTATTAATAATATGAATTTTAAGGATATTGAAGATAAAGTAGCTTTAAAAAAATTAATTAATGAAATAGGTATTGTTAATTGTGAAAAACTACTCATTTTAATAAAAGCAGATTTAGATGTTTTTTCTGAAATAATAATTAATCAAGAACCTATATTTTTAAGTGATTTAAAAATAACTGGTAGTGATATAATAATACATGGGATTTCCACTGAAGGAAAACAAATAGGGGAGATACTCGATTTATTATTAATTGAGGTATGGAAATATCCTAAAAAAAATGAATTACATGAATTAATTAAATTATGCCATGTTCTTTAAAGATTCTTTTGTTATTTGATATAACAGAGGTTTATTATTCATCCATCTAACAAGTTCTTTAGTTGCATAATGTCCCATACGTTCACATTCACTGTCCATAGAACCTGCGACATGAGGTGTTATAAATATATTAGGTAATGTGTATAAAGGTGAATTTTTAATGGGAGGTTCTGGATGAGTAACATCTAAAAGGGCAATAATATCAGTTCGTTTTGAAAACACATCTATTAAATCTTTTTCATTAACAATGGCACCCCTAGCTGTATTAATAAAAGTTGCATTAGATTTCATTAAAGTAAAATGTCTTTTATTTATCATGTTAATTGTTTCATTAAACAATGGTGTGTGAAGTGAAATTACATCACAATTAGAAAATATTTCATCTAGTGAACATAAATTTACACCATATTCTTTTGCATCATTATCACTAATGAAAGGATCATACACATAAACTTTTACATCTAAGGATTGTAATTTTTTTAAAACAAGTTTACCAATCATCCCAAGAGAAATTAAACCAACTTTACTTTTATAAGCTCCAGCACAAACAATTCTTTTATTATTGCTAAAATATAACCACATATTTTTAAGGGATAAAATAATTTGAGCAAATGCAAATTCAGCAACTGGAATAGCGTTTGCAGACCATGCACTTGTTAAAATAATATTTCTTTTCCAAAAAGCATCACTAACAATAGATTTTACACTTCCAGCGCCGTAAAATACTGCTTTTAAATTAGGAGCATGTAATAGTAGTTCTTTATTAAATAAAGGAGCACCCCAAGATGACATAATTACGTCAATTTCATTTAATAAAGAGGGATGACTTAATAAGTCATCCCTTGTATATACTTTATCTTTTATGTTTAAATATTTTGATATGATTTCTTTATCTAAATTACCATAAACATTTTTAAAATTAACCTTATCCATAAGATATATACCATTCATCATTGTTTTAACTCCTAATAAGTAGTTATTTCAATAGTGATTATTAGTATATCTTCTGCAGGTGTTGAACCATCAGCAGCAACTGGTAATTTTGCTATGGCATTAACAACATCCATACCATCATAAACTTGACCAAAAACAGCATGTCCATCACCTTGAGTAGTATGTCCATGGTCTAACCATGGTGTTCCACCATTTTCTAGATACATATTAAATTCTTCTTCACTAAAACCTTGCTGTGTGAACCAACCAGCAGCTTCTGCAGTAATTGTATCACTTGGAGCTTGTACAATGAAAAATTGGCTTCCATTTGTATTAGGACCAGAATTAGCCATTGATAAAGCACCATAGAAATTGTGAAGTTCAGGTGCAAATTCATCATCGAAAGGTCCGCCCCAAATACTTTCTCCACCAGTTCCAGTTCCAAGAGGATCTCCACCTTGAATCATAAAATTTTCTATAATTCTATGAAATTTAATTCCATCATAATATCCATCTTTTGCATGTGTAGTAAAGTTTTCTACAGTTTTTGGCGCTAACTCATCAAAAAGCCTTATATAAATATCACCTAAATCTGTTTTCATAATAGCAATTAAATCACCTTTTTCAGGATTACTAACCTGATTAAATACTACTTCTGGTTCACTTGTTTCATTACTTGTTCCATAACTCACTTGATTACATCCTCCTAAAATTAAAATCATTGTAATTGATAAAATTATTACTATAATTTTTTTCATTTCATATGTCTCCTTTGTAGATTAACTATATAGTATTATGGTATAATCATTGGGAAATAGCAAGTACCAGGAGGAAGAATGAGCCAACGAAAAGAAAATATTAGAAATTTTTCAATAATAGCACATATTGACCATGGAAAATCAACCTTAGCAGATAGAATTATAGAAATGACAGGATTAATATCTAAGAGAGATATGTCTGCTCAAATTTTAGATAGCATGGATTTAGAAAAAGAGCGTGGAATTACAATTAAATCTCAAGCTGTTAGAATGACTTATCATAGACCAAATGGAGAAGAATACATATTTAATTTAATTGATACACCAGGTCATGTAGATTTTACATATGAGGTTTCTAGAAGCTTAGCAGCATGTGATGGCGCTGTTTTGGTAGTAGATGCAGCTCAAGGGATTGAAGCACAAACTTTAGCGAATGTCTATTTAGCCTTAGAAGGTGATTTAGAAATATTACCTGTAATAAATAAAATTGATTTACCATCTGCTCGTCCACAGCATGTAAAAGATGAGATTGAAGATGTTATTGGAATTGAGGCTAGCCATGCTCCTTGTATTTCTGCGAAAAATGGTATTAATATTGAAGAAGTATTAGAAAAAATAGTTGATTATTTACCTCCACCTGAAGGTGATGATAATAAACCTCTTCAAGCATTAATTTTTGACTCCAAATATGATCAATATAAAGGAGTAATAGTATATATTCGAGTTAAAGAAGGAACAATTAGTTTAAATCAAATCATTAAAATGATGAACACTGATAAAGATTACCAAATTAATGAAATAGGGTATATGAAACCAGGTGGTTTTATTCAAAGTAAAAAATTAGTTGCAGGTGAAGTTGGTTACTTTACTGCAAGTATCAAAAATGTGGCATTTACTAGAGTTGGGGATACTATTACAGATGCTTTAAATCCAGCAAAGAAACCTTTAGCAGGTTATAAAAAGGTGACTCCAATGGTTTATTGTGGAATATTCCCAGCTGATGGTGCCAGATATAATGATTTGCGAGATGCATTAGAAAAATTAAAACTAAATGATGCATCGTTATTATTTGAACCAGAAAGTTCAATAGCATTAGGTTTTGGATTTAGATGTGGATTTTTAGGATTACTTCATATGGAAATAATACAAGAGCGTTTAGAAAGAGAATTCGATCTTGATTTAGTAACTACTGCTCCAAGTGTTATATATAAAATAACAAAAAACGATGGAACTATTGTCTTAATAGACAATCCTACAAATATGCCAAAACCAACAGAAATAAAATCAATGGCAGAACCAATTACAAAATCAGCTGTTATAGTACCACAAGAATTTATGGGAAATATAATGGAATTGTGTCAAGAACGTCGTGGAGCATATGTAGATATGGTTTACCTTGATGATGTAAGAGTTCAATTAAACTATGAAATACCTCTTAATGAAATAATATATGATTTCTTTGATGCATTAAAATCCAAATCAAAAGGATATGCATCACTTGATTATGAAATAAAAGGATACGAGACTGCTAAGTTAGTTAAACTTGATGTTTTATTAAATGGAGATATTATAGACGCATTATCATTTGTAGTACATGAAAGTAAAGCTTATGCGCGAGGTAGAAGACTAGTAGAAAAATTAAAAGAAACCATACCAAGACATCAATTTGAAATACCTGTTCAAGCATGTATAGGTGGCAAGATTATAGCTAGAGAAACAGTTAGAGCTTTTCGCAAGGATGTTACATCAAAATGTTATGGTGGCGATATTTCAAGGAAGAAAAAATTACTACAAAAACAAAAAGAAGGAAAGAAAAGAATGCGTCAGTTAGGGTCTGTGGAAGTTCCACAAGAAGCATTCATGAGTGTTTTAAAACTGGATACTTAATATGAATAAACTACGAATATATATTCACATACCTTTTTGCCAATCAAAGTGTCAATACTGTGATTTTATTTCATATGATAATAAAGACTATTTAATTGATAGTTATATTGATGCACTAATAAGAGAAATCGAGTTTTCTAATACTTTACTTAAAAACAAAGAAATTACTAGTATATTCTTAGGTGGGGGAACACCTACTTATTTACCAGCTAAGTATATAAGAAAAATATTAAACAAACTTACATTTACAAGCAAAGCAGAAGTATCTATTGAAATAAATCCAGAAACTGTTAATAAAGAAAAATTATTTGAATATAAAAAAATGGGAATTAATAGATTAAGTTTTGGAGTACAATCACTTGATAACAAACTTTTACGCTTAATGGGAAGAATACACGATAAACAAACTGCTATTAATAATATTAAATTAGCAAATGAATTGGGATTTGAAAATATTAGTGCTGATCTAATTTTTGGATATCCATTACAAACTTTAGAAATGTATAAAAAAACTCTTGATGAAATATTAACTTTACCACTTAAACATTTATCTTGTTATTCACTCTCAGTTGAAAAAAACACTACACTACATAGTATGATTAATAAGAAAATATTACCAACTCCAAATGAACAACTTGATAGGCAAATGTATGAAATTACTGAAAGTAAATTATTAAAATACGGGTTTTTACAATATGAACTTTCAAATTATGCAATAAAAGGTTATGAGAGTAAGCATAATATAGGTTACTGGAAACAAGATGAGTATTTAAGTTTTGGATTAGGTGCACATTCATACTATGATCAAAAGCGATTTCATAATACATATGATTTACCAACATATATATGTACAATTAAACAAAATCAATTGCCACATGAAGAAATTGAAAATATTACATTAAAAGAACAAGAAAAAGAATTTATTATGTTACGTTTACGTCTTAATGAAGGCTTTTCATTAGATACATTTAAAGAAAAATTTTCAAATTCATTTAGAGCGAAATATGAACTCGAAATAAAAGAATTGATAGAAAAAAACTTAATTCAAATAACATCAAATCAAGTTAGATTAACTACTAAAGGAAAAGACTTTTCAAATCAAGTATTTCTAATGTTTTTTTAATAAATTTTCTATTGACAAAAAAAATATTCAATGGTATCTTTTATATAGATTAGCACTCGAGACATAAGAGTGCTAAATGTGAAAGGTTAAGTTGTGAATCCAAGAACGCTTGAAATATTACAAGCTATTGTAGATGAATATGTATCAACTGCGGAGCCTATAGGCTCTAAAAGTTTATTATCAAAATATGATTTTGGCGTTTCTTCAGCTACAATACGTAATGAAATGGCACAACTTGAAAATGATGGATTTATTTCCCATCCTTATACCTCAGCTGGTAGAATTCCATCTCAAAAAGGGTATAGATTCTATGTTGATAATTTGTTTAAAAAAATAAGCCAAGAGCATTATATTGTTGAATTAATAAAACGAATGGAAGCTTTATCATCAATTGATAAAATAGTTGAAGATATTTCTAATATACTTTCTGAGAGAACAAATTATACAGCTATAGGAATCAGAAAAAGAAATAAAGATAATAATCGATTATTATCTGTTCAT